>JAUIKI010000260.1 GCA_030430875.1 Gammaproteobacteria bacterium
TGCTTACACAAATGACCAAGTCTTGACAGATGTTCAGCATAAAGATGTGCGGCGTGCTCGCTCTGCAACTCAATCCATGATTCCAACAAGCACAGGAGCGGCCAAGGCACTTGATTGGGTTTTTCCAAAACTCAAAGGAAAAATCACCGGTTATTCAATGCGTGTTCCAACATTGAATGTATCGGTTGTCGATTTTACATTTACAACAGACAAACCAACCGATAAAGAAACAATTAACCAAATTATGCGTCATGCTTCAGAAACTGACCTGGCTGGAATTTTGGCATATAACGAAGAAAAATTAGTTTCTATTGATTTCAATCATAACCCAGCCTCAGCAATTTTTGATGCCACACAAACATTGGTAACTGATAATTTAATCAAAGTTGTTGCATGGTATGACAATGAGTGGGGTTTCTCTAACCGAATGATAGACCTCAGTCTTACTTGGCTAGAGACGCATTGAATAAAAAGGAGTAAGGCATGAAAATACACAACATGGACGCATTCGATCTTTCAGAGAAACGAGTCTTAATTCGAGAAGACTTTAATGTTCCTATTGAAGCTGGAAGAATCACCAATGATGCTCGACTTATTGCCGCATTGCCAACAATCAAAAAAGCCTTAGCTGCAAAAGCGAAGATTTTATTAATGTCACATCTTGGCCGCCCAGAAGAAGGTCATTATCAACACGAATTTTCTTTGAAACCAATTGCTGACTACCTATCCAACGCATTAAATGAAACTGTTCCTGTCATACAGAACTGGCAAGCGTTAGCAGATCACAATCCACATAGAATTTGCTTGTTAGAGAATGTACGCTTCAATGCTGGTGAGAAAAAAAATGATAGTGATCTTGCAAAGAAAATGGCCAGTCTTTGTGATATTTTTGTTATGGATGCTTTTGGCACAGCTCACCGCGCACAAGCATCCACATATGGCGTTGCAGAATTCGCACCAATTGCCTGTGCTGGTCCATTATTAACTGCAGAGCTTAGCGCACTTGGACAAGCTACTGAAAACCCTAATCATCCCGTGATAGCAATTGTTGGTGGCTCAAAAGTTTCCACCAAACTCGCTGTATTAGAATCTCTCGCTAAGGTTGTTGATCAGCTCATTGTTGGCGGCGGCATTGCCAATACTTTTCTGGCTGCAAGTGGATTTAATATTGGTAAATCTCTTTTTGAACCTGATCTCATCGATACATCAAAAGCAATTTTACAACAAACACAAGTGCCACTTCCTACTGATGTCGTTGTTGCCAAGGAATTTTCCACCCACGCAGCTGCTACAATTAAACATATAGATGAAATTGATGATGACGACATGATTTTAGACATTGGCCCAGATTCAGCACAAATACTTGTTAACCATATTAATAAAGCAAAAACTATTATATGGAATGGCCCAGTTGGTGTATTTGAAATTGAACAATTTTCAAAAGGCACTCAACAAATTGCTCAAGCAATCGCTGACAGTGATGCCTTTTCACTCGCTGGAGGCGGAGACACCATTGCCGCTATTGAAAAATACCACTTAGCAAACAAAATTTCATATATATCAACTGGTGGCGGTGCATTCCTCGAATTTATTGAAGGAAAAACATTGCCAGCTGTGGCAATCTTACATCAACGCACCCAACGTTAAGGAGACTTCTAATGGCGTTAATCAGCTTACGACAACTTCTAGACCATGCAGCAGAACATGGCTACGGTGTTCCAGCATATAACGTAAATAATCTTGAGCAAATGCGAGCCATCATGGAAGCTGCTCAAAAAACCGAAAGCCCCGTTATTGTGCAAGCTTCAGCAGGCGCACGAAAATATGCCGGCCCTAATTTCTTGAAACATTTAATTCAAGCAGCCATTGAAGAATTCCCTGATATTCCAATTGTCATGCACCAAGATCACGGTGCTTCCCCAGCAGCTTGTCAACGCTCTATTCAACTGGGATTTTCATCTGTCATGATGGATGGATCTTTAATGGAAGATCAAAAAACTCCTGCAAGCTATGAATACAATGTTGACGTTACCACTCGCACTGTTGAAATGGCGCATGCTTGCGGTGTATCTGTGGAAGGTGAACTCGGCTGCCTAGGATCACTTGAAACTGGCATGGCGGGCGAAGAAGATGGCGTTGGTGCGGAAGGAACACTGCAACATGACCAAATGTTAACTGATCCTGAACAAGCTGCTGACTTCGTCAAAAAAACTAAAGTGGATGCACTTGCCATCGCTATAGGAACAAGCCATGGCGCTTATAAATTTTCACGGCCACCAACTGGAGATATTCTTGCTATTGATCAAATTAAAGCAATCAACGCACGTATTCCAGACACTCATTTAGTAATGCATGGCTCATCTTCTGTTCCTCAAGAATGGCTGAAAATAATCAATGACAACGGTGGTGATATTGCTGAAACCTACGGTGTGCCTGTCTCAGAAATTCAAGAAGGCATCAAGCATGGTGTTCGCAAAATAAACATAGATACTGATCTGCGCTTAGCTTCAACAGGTGCAATTCGACAATTTTTCAATAAAAATCGTAGTGAGTTTGATCCTCGAAAATATTTAAGTGCGGCACAAAATGCTATGCGAGATATTTGCATTACTCGATACCAAGAATTTGGTGCAGCCGGGCAAGCAAGCAAGATCAAACCCATTTCACTTGAACAAATGTTCATGAATTATGACAGTGGC
>JAUIKI010000261.1 GCA_030430875.1 Gammaproteobacteria bacterium
GAGCCTGTGTCAGCCGCAATGACAGATAAAGGGCGGTGGATTTATGGTGCACTTATTGGTGTGATGACAGTTTTGATTCGTGTGATTAATCCAGCTTTCCCAGAGGGTGTTATGTTGGCCATTCTGTTCGCTAATTTATTCGCTCCACTTATTGATCATTTTGTTGTGCAAGCTAATATCAAACGGAGAATTGCTCGCTGTGGCTAGATCTCAATTTAATAAAGATTCAATTGCAAACACTATTATTGTGACTCTTTTGTTGTGTGTCGTTTGTTCTGTTTTTGTATCAACAGCCGCTGTGTTTTTAAAAGAGAAGCAATTAGAAAATAAACAGTTGGATATGCAGAAAAACATTTTAATGGCTGCAGGATTAATTACTGATGCAACTATTTCTTCTGACGAAATAAGTCAATTGTTTCAGAAAGCAAAAGTTAAACTGGTTGAGCTTGAGACTGGTAAATATGAGGCAAATATTGATTCAGCCACGTATGACCAACGTAAGGCAGCAAAAAATCCAGCCTTATCTAAGCGGTTACTCGCAAAGCATGATATTGCGAGTATTAAACGCCAGGCAAATTATGCAAAAATTTACCTGTTTGAAAAAGATGGTCGTTTGGATCGAATTGTATTACCTATTCATGGTTATGGGTTGTGGTCGACGCTGTATGGATTCATAGCTCTGGAGTCTGATTTAAAAACAGTAGTTGGAATTGGGTTTTATGAGCATGCTGAAACTCCAGGGTTAGGTGGTGAAGTTGATAATCCACGCTGGAAAAATCAGTGGAAGAGGAAAGAAGTATATGATGAAACAGGTAATGTGGCGATAGAACTAGTTAAAGGAAGTGTTGATTTGAGTAAACCTGATGCGGTACATCAAGTGGATGCGTTAGCTGGTGCCAGTTTGACGAGCCGTGGTGTACAAAACCTGTTAAATTTCTGGTTGGGTTCGCAGGGCTTTGGACCATTTTTAACTCGACTTCGTGAGGAGATGTGACATGGTAACTGCAAAGAGTACCTTGCTAGATCCTATTTTAAAAAACAATCCTATTGCTTTACAGATTCTTGGAATTTGTTCTGCACTTGCAGTGACCAGCAGTTTGCAAGTAACGTTGGTTATGTGTATTGCGCTGACTTCTGTTGTTGCTTGTTCAATTATCGTGCAAATGACCATTATTGCATCGCTAGTCATTGTGGTTGATCAATTTCTAAAAGCATATGCGTACAGTATTAGTAAACAGCTTTCGGTATTTGTCGGACTAATAATTACCAACTGTATCGTTATGGGGCGAGCTGAAGCATTTGCTATGAAATATGGCCCAGGACTTAGTTTTGTTGATGGCATAGGAAATGGTTTAGGGTATAGCGTTATTTTAATTATCGTTGCAGTGATTCGTGAACTTTCGGGGTCAGGAAAATTACTTGGTGTTGAAATCCTACCTCTGGTAACTGATGGTGGTTGGTATTATGCCAATGGTTTAATGTTGTTGCCGCCCAGTGCGTTTTTCATCATAGGGCTACTGATTTGGGGATTACGAAGTTGGAAACGTGACCAAATTGAAGAGAAAGACTTTTCTTTAGCTGCGCAGTCGAAATCGCATGTTCATCCTATATAACGGAGTCAATTGATGTTAGAACATTATTTAAGCCTCTTCATTAAAGCCGTTTTTGTCGAAAACATGGCTTTGGCTTTTTTCTTGGGAATGTGTACGTTCATTGCTATTTCAAAACGCATTGAAGCTGCAATTGGTTTAGGTATTGCGGTTGTTGTGGTTCAGGCAATTACAGTCCCTTTAAATAATTTATTGTTAGAATACGTTCTCACAGAAGGAGCACTTGCCTGGGCAGGATTTCCTGGCATTGATCTGACGTTTTTGGGTTTGATTAGTTATATTGGTGTTATTGCGGCTGTTGTGCAAATTATGGAAATGATTCTTGATAAATATTTTCCTGCTCTTTACAGTGCGCTTGGTGTGTTTTTACCTCTCATTACCGTGAATTGCGCAATATTGGGTGCATCACTTTTCATGGTGGAACGTGATTACAGTTTAGATGAAAGTGTTGTGTATGGATTGGGTGCTGGAGTGGGTTGGGCCTTAGCAATTACTGCACTGGCAGGTATTCGTGAAAAATTGAAATATAGCGATGTCCCCGAAGGGTTAAGAGGTCTTGGAATTACCTTCATTACTGTTGGGCTTATGTCGTTAGGCTTTATGTCATTTTCAGGTATTCAACTTTAATTTATATCGAATTTGGAGTCGTTTGTGGAAACCCAGATTATTTTAGGTGTGACCATGTTTACTGTCATTGTGCTTAGCTTGGTGATGGTGATTTTGGTTGCGCGCTCACGATTGGTGAGCACCGGTAATGTGCACATTGAAATGAATGATGAGTCAGATAAAGTGCTTGATGTTGAAGCTGGTGGAAAGCTGTTGCAAACACTTGCAAGTAAGAACTTATTTTTATCGTCTGCTTGTGGTGGAGGTGGTACTTGCGCTCAGTGTAAGGTGATTGTGAAAGAAGGTGGTGGTGCAGTTTTGCCAGTTGAGGAGTCACAATTTACCAAACGGGAAATTCGCGAAGGTTGGCGGCTTTCTTGTCAGGTTCCAGTGAAACAAGACATGAAAATCACCGTTCCTGAAGAAGTGTTTGGTATTAAACGATGGGAGTGCACCGTTAAATCGAACCATAA
>JAUIKI010000262.1 GCA_030430875.1 Gammaproteobacteria bacterium
TATCCTTTTATTCTGGATGCTTATGTGGTGTTGCCAGATCACCTTCACGTAATCATCACGTTGCCTGAAGGAGATAGCGATTATTCGACACGGATTCGGTTGATAAAAACAGGTTTTAGCAAACAACCACCTAAAAGCGAGCGAATAACGAAGATCAGAGAGAAACGCCAAGAGCGAGGAATCTGGCAACGTCGTTATTGGGAGCACCTGATTCGTGATGACAATGACTTCCGGCGTCATGTGGATTATATTCATTACAATCCAGTAAAACATGAGTATGTTAAAGACGTAAAGGATTGGTCTTATTCAAGTTTTCGAACCTATGTTAAGCGAGGCTGTTATGCTTTGGATTGGGGTGGAGTTAATATTGAACATAAGGTTACTGCTGGAGAGTTATGAATCAACTTGGTGGATTACACTCCGTTAATCCACCCTACGCGAACTCAGCAGTCTACCTGATAACAACCTTTAAACTCATACCCACTACCTGTGTTTTTCCATTCACAAAAATCAATTGCCGTATACTGGCATGAGACGATTTTTCCAGATTCTTCACACCCATCAGCCAAACCATCATTCTTTCCAGCATATGATGTTGATAAAAATACAGTTGAGAAAATTGCTGTTACTAATATAAGTAAATATTTTTTCATAGTTTGTAACCTCGTAGTTTTTATACGTTTTAAATGAAGTGGTTATTTACCACGAGTTAGATATTGGCAGAACATTATGTGCATGTCAATAAAAAAGGGAATATTTCCCATTTTAAATAATGATTAGATTAATTAGTGATCATTTGGGCGCCGTCGACACCATTACCGATGAAGCAGACCAAGTGATTGCCAGACCACCTTTGATCTATATGGCTATCTCGTCGCCGATGATTGACATGAAGCCAGCCGGTCAGTGATATTACCACCAGAGGATTTACTAATCATGAGAGCGCCTAGATGCAGTCAGCTTCATTTTTCAGTTTAACCTGTGCGGGATCATGTTTTCATCTTTATTGGATTAATGTTAACTAGCTTTCTTTTCTTGTTTCTCTTTGCGTTTTTCTTTTAATGTTTTTTCAGGCTTTTTTTTCACTGTTTTTTGAGAATCTTTACCTTTAGCCATGATTTTTCCTTTTAAGGTATATTGAGACCACTATATTAATAACTACAAGTATGCGCCATAAATAGTATATAAGATAATTTATGTTGGTTTATCTGGCCAAAATACCATAATCAGTCAATTATAGCTTAATCGTTACTCCAGCTAGGCATGATTAAATATATAAGATACGATGAACATCAACAAAGTTACAACAGTTGTTGCTTTGCAAAAATGGCTGTTGATATTTTATACGACGAACCTTCATGGGGAGAAAAGCAATGGATTTATATTATCACCCGCTTTCAACATTTTCACAGAAAGTCTTAATGGCGCTTTATGAAAAAAATATTGCGTTTAATCCCAAAATAGTTAATTTACGCAACCCTGAAAAACGAGCTGAATATTTAAAAATATATCCGCTAGGAAAAATTCCATTTTTAGTGTGTGATGATGATCGGAAGGTTCCTGAATCATCCATCATTATTGAATATTTAGACACGCATTATGATTCAAATCCACAATTAATTCCTACAGACAAAGATCGTTCACGCCAAGTTCGTTGCACTGATCGTATGTGTGATTTTTATTTAACAGAACAAATTATCATTTTATTTTTCGCAAGTTTTAAGCCTGAAGCAGAGCGCAATCAAGATGCGATCGAGAAAGCTAAATTTCGAATTAATGTAATGTATGAACAGATGGATAAAGATTTAGAAAATCGCACGTGGGTGATGGGCGAAGAATTGACAATGGCAGACTGTGCATTCATGCCTGGATTATTTTATGCCCAAGACATAGCACCTTTTAGTGATCATGCTAATATTGTTGCCTATTGGGAAAGATTGAGTCTTCGCCCTTCTTGCCAAAAAATAATAAATGAAGTGAAACCATTGTTAGAGAATTTCAAAAAAACAGGCTAGTCAAACTCAGTTTGCCAAGATAAATATAATCGCTAGTTTTTCTGACGTCGTATTAATTGATTTTTCAGTAAGAGACAAAGAGGCAGTATACAGGCCCACACAAGTACCAATGTGATGATTGCTGTTGTAGAATCAATGCCAAAACTAGCCCCACTTAATTTGATTCCAGCGTAATAGCTTGTTGGACCACTAATAGCACCTAAAATAGAAGCTAATGCATAATTATTTAGCCAATTAAGTGCATGAAATAATGTGCTGGAAAATAAAGCCCAGATAGCTACAATCCAGATTGGAATGTGCCATGATTCTTGATTGAAATCAAACACCCCAAACTGCATTAAACTGGTATCAATGATGAAGCCAAATAAAGTAATCATTATAATGAAAATCCATTCTTTTCTTTTTGAAGATATAAAAAAATAATGGAATGTAAGAATTAATAGTGCAACTAATGAAGCAACTTGCGTCCCATAAATCACACAAGAGAACCAGCCAACTTGAAATAAAATACCATTCAGTATGTTCTTATACAGTGAGGATTGAATCATTGTCGCCATGCAGGTTTTGCTATTAAAATATGAACAGCACTAATTGAACGCTCTATGAATCCTCCTTCACAATAGCATAAATAATATTGCCAGAGTCGTTTAAACGATTC
>JAUIKI010000263.1 GCA_030430875.1 Gammaproteobacteria bacterium
GCAGAACGCGCTTGTGCTTTCTGTTGCTCCATGGCCTGATCAAACCCAGCCATGTCCAACGTTAAGTTCCTCTCTCTTGCAATGTCAGCAGTCAAGTCAACTGGGAAACCGAACGTGTCATATAAGCGAAAAATTATCTCTCCCGGAATTACCTGACTGCTTCCAAGCGCACTAATTGATTTTTCTAACAATTCCATTCCATGATTAAGTGTTCGAGCAAATTGCTGCTCTTCTTTTAATAAAATATTTTCAATAATTGACTGTTTTTCGACAAGCTTTGGGTAAGCTTGTCCCATTTGCATAACTAATGCTGACACTAAACGATGAAAGAATGCTTCCTTCACGCCAAGCTTGTGTCCGTGCCGAATAGCACGACGAATTATACGCCGCAACACATAACTTCGCCCTTCATTTGAAGGCAGCACACCTTCAGCTATCAAGAAAACACAAGAACGAATATGATCCGCAATGACTCGCAGCGATGGATTAGTACGATCAGTAGTATTTGTTATCCTCATGATCCCATCAAGTAATGTTGCAAATAAGTCGATATCATAATTATTTGTAACACCCTGCATCACTGCAGCAATACGCTCCAACCCCATCCCTGTGTCAACAGACGGTTTTGGCAAAGGGGTTAATGAGCCATCTTTTGCTCGATCAAACTGCATAAATACCAAGTTCCAGATTTCCACATAACGATCACCATCTTCATCTGCACTCCCTGGTGGCCCACCAGCTACTTCAGGACCGTGATCATAAAAAATTTCTGAGCAGGGACCACAAGGACCAGTGTCTCCCATTGACCAAAAATTATCTTTCTCACCGAGCCGACTGAAACGCTTGGGATTAACACTCATGTCCTCAAGCCATATTTTTTCAGCTTCTTGGTCTTCATTAAAAACGGTAACCCATAGTTTTTCAGCAGGAATGTCCAATATTTTAGTGAGAAACTCCCATGCAAACTGAATTGCCTCACGTTTGAAGTAATCTCCAAAACTAAAGTTTCCTAGCATTTCAAATAAAGTGTGGTGTCTTGCGGTATAGCCGACATTTTCTAAATCATTGTGTTTGCCACCTGCACGAATACAAAGCTGTGAACTCGCAACTCTCGTAGACTCTAATACCTCTTTACCCAAGAAAACCTGTTTAAATTGAACCATCCCTGCATTGGTAAACAGCAGACTTTGATCATGCACAGGAACAAGAGGACTACTAGCAACAACTTGATGGCTTTTTGTTGAAAAATAATCCAGGAAAGCTTTTCGAATGAGATGGGTTTGCATATACCAATGACAGAGAGTTAAGTTGATACCACTATTGTTGCTTGA
The DNA here is from genome assembly GCA_030430875.1 of Gammaproteobacteria bacterium. Taxonomy (GTDB): domain Bacteria; phylum Pseudomonadota; class Gammaproteobacteria; order Pseudomonadales; family JAUIKI01; genus JAUIKI01. Next base: position 1,332 of record JAUIKI010000263.1, read on the forward strand.
TTTAGACACATGACATTATGCAACAACTGTTAATCATTTTTAACTAAAATTTCAATTGCCACCGTAATTTCACGTATTTTGTAGTTGTATGACAAAAGTCTCAGCCTGCACCAAGCTAAAAAAAGCTAGTCACTTGATCGAGAGCCATTTTGATTTGCTCAGGTTCAAAGCCACGCTGATACAAATAGCGTTTTTGTTTTATCAAAATCTCTTGGTTAACATCTTTTCCGCGCAGTCGCTTTTTTAGTAAAGATGTTGCCTGCGCAGTCCAATCCACATCGCCACTTGCGAGCTGTTCATTGAGATAGTCATCCGTGATTCCTTTGCGTTCGAGTTCATAGCGAATATAATTTGGTCCGAAGCATTTCTCGCTTTTTGAACGAACAAACGATTCGACATAGCGGGCATCATCTACCCAACCTGCGCTCACAAGCTCTTCAATCAACTCATCAATAAAAGATTCTTGTGCATAGCGTGACATGAGCTTTTGCTTTAATTCAAACTGAGAATAATCACGCCGAGCAAGCAAATAGAACGCATAATTTCTTACTTGCTTTTTATCATCTGACTTGTTTTTTAACAAATTAATATTACTCTGCTTCTGCAACACCTGTCTCTGCAACGACTTCCTCCGCTTCAAGATTTAAGTATTTATCACGCAGCATAGCTTCAATTTCATTTGCAATTTCAGGATGTTCGGTTAAATACTGGCAGGCATTAGATTTGCCTTGACCAATTTTATTACCCTGGTAGCTATACCAAGCGCCTGCTTTATCGACATAACCTGCTTTGACGCCTAAATCGATTAGTTCAGCGAACTTATTGATACCTTTGCCATACAAAATTTCAAATTCTGCCTGCTTAAATGGAGGGGCAACTTTATTTTTAACAACTTTAACGCGAGTTTCATTACCAATCACTTCGTCACCGGATTTGACAGCACCAATTCGACGGATATCTAATCGCACTGAGGCATAGAATTTCAATGCATTACCACCTGTAGTTGTCTCTGGACTGCCAAACATGACACCAATTTTCATCCGAATTTGGTTAATGAAGACAACAAGGCAATTTGATCGTTTGATATTTCCAGTGATTTTACGCAATGCTTGTGACATCAGGCGTGCTTGTAATCCCATATGTGAATCACCCATATCACCTTCAATTTCAGCTTTAGGTGTCAAAGCAGCAACTGAATCAATAACCACTATATCAACAGCAGCTGAACGCACCAACATATCAGCAATTTCCAATGCTTGCTCACCTGTATCAGGCTGTGAAACTAACAAATCATCCACATTTACACCTAATTTCTCCGCATAAATAGGGTC
>JAUIKI010000264.1 GCA_030430875.1 Gammaproteobacteria bacterium
TTGTTGAGTTAGCAAAATTGAATAATCGCCGTGTACGTGGATACATTTCTTGTGTGATGGGTTGTCCTTATGAAGGAAAAATTCCTGAAAAAAATATCATGCACGTCACACATAAATTGCTTGAACTTGGTTGTTATGAAGTCTCTCTCGGAGATACGATTGGTGTTGGAACACCGCTGCAAGCAAGGCAACTTTTTCAGCTGATTGCCAACGAATGTCCAATGGAAAAACTTGCTGGACATTTTCATGACACCTACGGACAAGCACTGGCTAATATTTTCAGTCTATTCGAACTCGGCGTGCAAACATTTGACAGCTCAGTTGCAGGTCTTGGTGGATGCCCATATGCCAAAGGTGCAACAGGCAATGTGGCTACTGAAGATCTTGTCTATCTATTAGACGGCATGGGCATAGAAACAGGCATTAATTTAGACCAACTCATTGCAGCGGGCAATTTCATCTCCAATGCTTTGCAAACAAAGTCGCGTTCAAAAGTTGCTTCTGCAAAAACATCAACTTGTTAACTATTCAAACTCATCAAATACTATGAAGCCCATTTGGATTCCATCTCAAACACGAATCAATCAGACAAATCTCACTAGGTTTAGTCAATTTTTGCATCAAAAACATCAAGTGCCACTGAGTGATTACAAAATACTACATCAATGGTCTATTGATCAAAAAGAGCATTTTTGGGATGCAGTATGGGAGTTTTGCGAAATTCGTGGCGATAAAGGACATGCTATTTTGAAAGATAATGGCTGTTTTAGCCAAGCTAAATGGTTTCCTAACGCTCAACTTAATTTTGCTGAAAACTTATTAAAACGACGTGACAAAAAAACCGCATTAATCTTTCGTGGCGAGAAAAATTGTCGACGAGAAATTTCTTATCATGAACTCTATCAACAAGTAGCTCAGTTTGCCGGACAATTGCGAAAAGCTGGTATAACAGTTGGCGATTGTGTTGCTGGAGTCATGCCAAACACCATTGAAACAGCTATTGCAATGCTTGCAACTGCGAGCATTGGTGCAACCTGGTCGTCTTGTTCCCCTGATTTTGGTGTGCAAGGCATTGTTGACAGGCTTGGTCAGATTTCACCAAAAGTTATTGTTACCACTGATGGCTATTTTTATAACGGTAAAATATTTGATTGCCTTGAGAAAATTAAATCAGTTTGTGCTCAGTTAGCCAATCAACCTCAAGTCGTTGTCGTTGGATTTACAACAGAACATCCAACTATTAATCATGTCCCCAATACAACACACTGGTCTGAATTTCAAGATAGCGAGGCTAATGACATACTCTTCGAGCGGCTCCCTTTTTCTCATCCACTGTATGTCATGTATTCGTCAGGCACAACTGGCAAACCAAAATGTATTGTTCATAGCGCTGGTGGAACGCTCATACAACATCTTAAAGAATTAATTTTACACACGGATCTTTCAGAAAAAGACACATTATTTTATTTCACCACCTGTGGATGGATGATGTGGAATTGGATGATCAGCAGCATAGCCATTGGATCAACGACTGTTTTATATGATGGGTCCCCTTTTGCTAACCAGCCATCTCAATTGATTGATTTAATCAACGAAGAAAGTGTCACTGTCTTTGGAACCAGTGCTAAATACTTAAGCGCACTTGAAAAAGAATCAGTCATACCGATAAAAACACATCAACTAACCCAGTTAAAAACCATCTTATCAACTGGATCACCACTCTTGCCAGAAAATTTCAATTATGTTTATCAATCCATTAAAAAAGATGTTTTGCTCTCATCTATTTCTGGCGGCACTGATATTATTTCCTGCTTTGCTCTAGGCAATCCAACACTGCCTGTCTATCAAGGAGAATTACAATGCATTGGCCTTGGAATGGATGTAAAGATTTTTGACACAAATGGAAATTCTGTGATCAACCAAAAAGGCGAACTGGTTTGCTGCTCTCCTTTTCCATCAATGCCAATAGGATTTTGGGATGATGAAAATCAGCAAAAATTTCATGCCGCTTATTTTGAGACCTTTCCGGGTGTCTGGCATCATGGTGATTGGGTGGTAAAAACCAAGCATGGCGGCTTTATTATTCTTGGTCGTTCGGATGCAACGCTCAATCCCGGCGGGGTCCGGATCGGCACAGCGGAAATATACCGCCAGGTCGAACAGATCCCACAAGTCCGCGAAAGTGTCGCCGTAGGTCAGGATTTCGACAATGATGTACGCGTGATTCTCTTTGTCGTCTTGAAAGAGGATGAAAAACTGACAGATGAACTTGTGAAGGAAATTAAATCTGCGATCCGTAGCGGGGCTTCGCCGCGCCATGTACCGGCCAAGGTGATTGCCGTCCAAGACATTCCCCGCACCCGGAGCGGAAAAATATCCGAGATTGCGGTGCGCGATGTGATCAACGGCAAGGCAGTAAAGAATACCGAGGCACTTGCCAATGCCGAATCACTTAAACTCTATGAGGGGTTGGAAGAACTGACCCGTGCATGAGGCCGGAGGAAGGATAGGCCGTGCACGTAGTCTGCCATTAGCCTTAGCTTTAACAGCGTGTCTATTTCTACGTGCACGACGTTGATTTCTTGTTTCAATCATTTTCATAAACCTTTATAATATGAAGTTTAAACTTTAGAGTTTAATTACTTCTTCTTACCTTCTT
>JAUIKI010000265.1 GCA_030430875.1 Gammaproteobacteria bacterium
CAATGCAGGAACTATATTATTTGTGTTGATGATGGACTAATCATTCTCGTGAATGACGAAGAATTGCATGATGCGTTCTCTGTCAGCTGACAAGTTTGTCATCTTTGTTAATGGAAATGTAACACCTTAAACAAGGAGATAATGATGATGCAGCTAATGAGCAAATATCGATTGATCACTTGGCTAACTAGCCTTCTTATTATATCAGCAAGTAGCACTCCAGCATTTTCTGGCGGCATGGGTTGGCAAGAGATGGCTGGTCAAAGTTCTACTTTCACTGGCCAGACTGTTGATAATACCATTTCAACTAGCACGGCTAACAGCAATCAGACATCCAACCAAATTAGTCATCTAAACACTGTAAACGGACAGGTTGAAGCGTGTTACGAAGATGGTTACCATTTGCAGCAGACTGAGCTATTAACGCAAAATCGTAGCTTTGATCCGAAAAGTGTTGATCCTGTTTTTAAACGTTCACTCAGCGAAGAAGAAAAAATTGCTTGCAGTGTTAAGCTTTGTGCCAGCACATCACAACCACCTTCAGAATGCGCTCCCTATATGGAATATATTATAGGCGCATCCGCAACACAACGATCTGAACTTGAAGAAAAATGCCCGCTCATCAACAGCAGGTTGGCTAGCAGTTCTAGTTATCCCATGCGAATAAACAGTTTATCGATTGATACAAGCACAGAACCAAGGTTTCCTGATGGAGAGATTAAACAATGGGATAAGAGCATCGGGGATCACTTTACTCTTTTAGGTCAAAAGATTAGTGACCGTTCGATACCAAATGATTCTTATGCAATTGACGTGCTCAGAAATTTTTATAGCGCTGGTGAATCTTTAAATCAAGTGTCTGAAGCTTTGACGAAAGACCCTGGTATTGCACTTGGCAATTATTACACCACTCAACTTTATCGAAATATTGAAAAAGTAGAGAATGAAGGTGCATACACAACATTTTTTGGAGAATTTCCTGAAATTCTGATGAGTGTTATTCCGTTTGCGTATAATCTTCAAGAATCGGCACAAGATTATAAAGAAGTTCTCGATTTCGACACTAAAACCATTTATTACGAAGAGTTTGATAGTGGCTCTGATCGAGCTTTTCACTTAGCTGAAGGCTTGTTAGAATTACCCATAACAACCATTGCGGCAGTAGATGCGGTGAGTGATGCTGGTGTCTCTCTCAAACGAACCAGCAATGCACTTGATAATACCCCGACAACCACTATTACTCGTAATGGTAATAGAATTCATAATAATGGACTTCGATCTGAATTTTATGATGAAACAGGCAAGGCAACGCATTGGCGTAATCCAGAAACCAATCAAGTTGAGCTAATCCCTGATAATGCTAAAATACACAATGATCATATTTATTCAAAAAATGATATCAAGGAACTGGATGATTTTGATCTGTTAACTCCAGAACAACAAAAGCAAATTTTAGATACTCCAGAAAATTTTCAACCGCTAACGCAATCAATGAATTGTTCCAAAGGTTGCACCATGGAGGGCACTGATTTAAGCTGGAATCCAAGTCAAAATGTTGCGCCTGAGGGACTAGATGCAGGCTATCGCATTTGGCTAGAACAAGAACAGATACTAATGCGTGATCAACTACAACAAGATATCTATAATATGCTTTACATTGATGAACTTTAATATTATTAATGATTATGCGGATTTCATCGCTTTCAAGGTTGATGATTTACCCCCTGAAGTCTTAGCTCGATGTTCAGGGGGTGACAATGCTACACGCGACTATGTCACCGCATTAGAAAAAGGCAGTGATTGGTTGTTTGCATACACACGCAAATATCAACCACTGACTGGCTCGATACTCTCAAATGCAAACTGGTTTATTTATGGCGCATTCAATAAAACTGCAAGACTGTATAGCTATCACTTAGCTGCCGAAATTAATCAGCAAATTGTCCTGACTGAAAGAAATTTTCGGGGACGACATCCTGATGATGATGGCTATGACGATTTGATTAACAATATCAATCAACGTTTAACCCAGCGCCGGGGTGTGACTACGAAAAAAATTGAACGTCATTTGAGTTTGCCAGAACCCCTTCGAATGGCATATTATTATCGCTTTGACGGCATGAATATACCCAACTCACCTGCTGTTGGTGTTCATACCCGTTTACTGCCATTTCCTATTGGTCGTCCTTGGCAATCTATTGATAGATATCTTAGCAATCTTAGACTAAAATCTAAATTACTTTATTTTTATGAGCTATTTCCTGAGATTAAACCACAAAAAGAGGAAAGCGCTAGCCCAAACACAAACCTGATGATATTTCTAGACACGCGTCCCAATTTAAGCGGCAAAGAAGGAAGTGTATTTTTTGTAAAAAATCATCTGCAAGACGGAAAAATTTATCATATTTCTAATGCTGATGTGGGCAATTTAATGGTAATAAATAATCCTGCTGAAGCTTTCGATCGATACTGCGAACATATTTTACTACAACACAAAACCCCATTTAACTTTTTAGATTATTCAGATATTTTATAGCCAATCTATTTGATAGTACTTCACTTTCAGTAACTTTTCTCGATTTGACTCTCAGTAATCCGTCATGAGCAACTTAACTGGGTCAAATTATTCAGTTAATTTTCTTACAGTA
>JAUIKI010000266.1 GCA_030430875.1 Gammaproteobacteria bacterium
AGTTGGAGCATATGGGGTTACCATTCTCTCGTACTGAAAATGGCCGAATCTATCAACGTCCTTTTGGAGGACAGTCTAAAGATTTTGGCAAGGGTGGTCAGGCGGCGCGAACGTGTGCGGCTGCCGATCGAACAGGGCATGCACTTTTGCATACGCTTTATCAAAGTAATATAAAAAACGACACTGTTTTCCTTAATGAGTGGTTTGCTGTTGACTTAGTTAAAAACCATAAAAATGCAGTAGTGGGTGTGATTGCATTATCAATTGAAACAGGCGAAGTGGTTTTTATTCAGGCCAAAGCGACTGTTCTTGCAACAGGTGGTGCTGGGCGGATCTACGCATCAACGACTAATGCCTTGATTAACACAGGAGATGGAGTCGGTATGGCTCTGCGCGCTGGTTTTCCTGTCCAAGATATTGAAATGTGGCAATTTCATCCTACCGGAATATATGGTGCTGGCGTGCTCGTCACAGAAGGATGTCGTGGTGAAGGCGGCTACTTAATTAATAAAGATGGTGAGCGATTCATGGAGCGTTACGCTCCAAATGCCAAAGATTTGGCGGGTCGTGATGTTGTTGCTCGCTCAATGATTGAAGAACTTCTTGCTGGACGTGGTTGCGGAAATGGTGAGTATGTTGAACTCAAATTGAGTCATTTAGGTGCAGATGTATTAGAAAGTCGTTTGCCGGGCATTGTTGAGCTATCAAAAACCTTTGCGCACATAGATCCTGCGAAAGATCCAATTCCTGTTGTGCCAACTTGCCACTACATGATGGGTGGTGTGCCAACTAATGTGAATGGTCAGGCAATTACCCAGGATGCTGAAGGCAAAGATAAAGTGATTGATGGATTATACGCTGTTGGTGAAGTGGCGTGTGTGTCTGTGCATGGTGCAAACCGTTTAGGTGGGAATTCATTGCTAGATTTGGTAGTTTTTGGTCGAGCTGCAGGCTTGTTCATTGAAGAAAGTCTGCGTTCTGGGGTCGAACTTGATCCAGCATCGCCGGAAGATATTGATCCTATTATGGGGAAACTACAATATTTGAATAATTCCACTGGCGGTGAAGATGCTTATACATTACGCGTTGAGTTGCAGAAAATTATGCAAAACAATTTCGGTGTGTTTCGCAAAGGTGAATTGATGCAAGAAGGTGTTCGAAAGCTGGCAGAATTGCGTGATCGAATGGATAATTTACACTTAGCAGATAAATCACAGGTATTTAATACTGCTAGAATAGAGGCGCTAGAGCTCAAAAACTTAATGGAAGTTGCTGAAGCGACTGCTATTGCTGCAGAAAATCGTAAAGAAAGTCGTGGAGCGCACGCTCGAGTTGATTTTAGTGAGCGTGATGACGAAAATTGGTTGAAGCATTCGTTGTATTTTCCACAGGATAAACGTGTTAGTAAGCGTGATGTGAATTTCACACCAAAAACAATGAAGCCTTTTGAGCCACAGGTGAGAACCTACTAGTTATATTTGGAGACAGTTATGCAAGTTAGCATGTATCGATATAATGCTGAGCTAAATGAAAAGCCCTACATGCAGGATTTCAACTTGGAAATTCCAGGTGGCAAAGACGTCATGGTGCTTGATGTATTGCAGATGCTAAAAGAGCAAGATCCATCGATAACTTATCGGCGTTCGTGTCGTGAAGGAGTTTGTGGATCGGATGGTGTTAATATGAACGGGAAAAATGGTCTTGCATGCATTACTCCAGTATCACAAGTGATTAAACGTAACAAACTTGTATTGCGACCACTTCCAGGGTTACCAGTCATTCGAGATCTTGTGGTCGATTTGTCTACTTTTTACAAACAGTATGAGAAAGTAAAACCTTATTTGATTAATGATGAACCAGCGCCGGCCATTGAGCGCCTGCAATCACCTGAAGAGCGTGAGAAGCTTGATGGTTTATATGAATGTATTCTTTGTGCGTGTTGTTCAACATCTTGTCCTTCATTTTGGTGGAATCCTGAAAAGTTTATTGGACCTGCAGGTTTGTTGCAAGCCTATCGGTTTTTAGCAGATAGTCGTGATACAGCAACGAAGGAGCGTTTAGCAGAACTCGAGGATCCATTTAGTGTGTTTCGTTGTCGTGGAATTATGAATTGCGTCAGTGTTTGCCCTAAAGGATTAAACCCGACCAAGGCAATTGGACATATTCGCAGTATGTTGCTTGATCATGCAGTGTGACGACACGGCTATTGACTGAAAACTTGTCGATCATGGAAAAATGTTGAACATTTTGGAGGCATAAGCGTCCAATTACGTTGATTTTAGTTAACTTTACACTCAACTGAGTTGGCTGAATTTTTTTAACAATGATAATGACGATTGCCAAAATAAGTTGGAAGTATTCATGACAGATGAGTCACTAGAAATTTTACGTAAATCATCCCATCTAGCTGGAAGTAATGCGATGTATATTGAAGCAATGTATGAGACATTTCTTCAAGATCCTTCCGCTGTCTCTCCAGAATGGCGCACCTATTTTGAGCAGCTCTTAAATCCTCACGTGGGTAAAAGTAGTAATGGCTCAGCTCAATCAATTGAAATGCGTGAAGTGCCTCACTCGCCAATTCGCGAACATTTTTTATTATTGGCAAAGAACAAAAATCGAGTCGAGCCAATTTCACCAAAGGCAG
>JAUIKI010000011.1 GCA_030430875.1 Gammaproteobacteria bacterium
GGTTTCGGCTCGAATGATGCCGCTGACAGCGCCATATCTAAATAAAGGATTGATTTTCCGCTGTATAAAATGATTATTTTTTCATAGGCTATTTCATAGGTTTTAAATCCAGAGTTGATTCGTAATCGATGATCTTCCATCACATAGCTTGTCTTAAAGTAGATGATTAGCATCATCACGCCATAGGCTGTGAAGATTAATGGTACATAACTACTTACAAGACTGATTTCATCTCTATTGTCATAGGCTCCAAATAAACCCACCAGTATAAAAGCAATAAATAATATAATGTAGACTAAGTTTATTTTTGGTTGATAGGTTTCGGTCATCATGATGTTTTTTATGTAATAAATAATTCTGCTGATGGTTAAACCCACTAAAAATACGTTCGGCCATCAAAACCAGCTAATCACTTTTGATGCTTTCTCGGTGAGCGTGACAAATGTTGCATAATCAATGCACTCAATGACTGAGTCCCAGTGATTTGTTAAGCCACGTGCGCAAACATCATCGTTTAAGGCAAAGACTGTTATCTTAACAGTACTGATTTTCTTTAGACTATCGCTATGTTGAATGCCAGCATAGACACCTTCTTGCAGCAGCAGCAATTGATCTTGATCGTTGATGACAGACAAGCAGCGATCCAATGCATCGTTTTGTGTTGGAGATTTACTGACTAAATGTAGAATCATAAAACCAGAACTCGTGTGTGTTGATCAATGAGTTGTTGCATGCGTTTTTTATCAATGCACTCGCAGCTCAGTTTAAGCATATCAATCTCAATATGTCGGGTTTGCAACGATTCATCGAGCACATAACAATGTTTGATGTCATACATTTCCAGTGCTTGTAGTGAGGCGGCCAAATTAGCTTGATCAATATTTTCTGTGTCTTGATGATCAAGCAGTTGAAAAATGCCATCATCACAAAAAATCAAACTGGTTGGCAGAGAAAATACCGAAGAGCTCAGGGCAATGTTCAAACTTTCACGTGCCAGTTTTGAGCCATAAGGCGAATGCCGGTTAATGATTAATAAGGATTCTTGATGATTTTCTGGCATGCTACCGTTAGTCTCCAAACACTATAAATCGATCGGTTTTTAGTAAGCTTTCGGTAAATTCCCCCAGGCCAGAAATCGCAAAACCAGCCGCAAGATTAGCAGCAGTGGTTTGATATTGTTTGGCATTATGGTTATCTAACACGCCACAATGCAGCGCTGACTGAATGCAGACTCCCAGTCGTGTTTGAGTGGCATGAGCAAATTCAGACCATGCGTGTACAATCGCTGATGCATTGGCCGTGGGTACAGCAAAGCTATTGGCAGTATGAGCGCCAACATGATAGAAAAACACCAAGTCAATGCTATGTTTTGCTTCAGTCAAGGCATAACAAAACCGCAGTGCTGTGTCTGGTGATTGGCTGCTGGCAGGGTCACCTAGAATCTTGATGGTGTAGTTCATGGTTTTGAATTTAACATAAAAATAGCGGACTCTACAGTGAATTGTAAAAGTGGTTTTTCATCTGCTGGATATTATTTGAAAATAATAAAAGGGTAATACGTTTAATCGGTTAACTGTTGTTAGTTTCGTTAACCCAGAGGCCTGTTTTCACTGACTTTCATAAGCAGTAATCAATGCGCTTGCTGCTTCAATATCATTATCAGCAACATGCACCACTGCAAAATCAGATACGGCTAAATCACCGACGGCGCCTTGTAAATAATGACCGCCAACATGTGATTCAATGCCATTTGCATTCAACATGCCAGAAACAATGTGTGCTTCGGTAATATCTTTGGCTTTATAAATAATTCTCATAGGCCGTAATCTTTATGTGAGAAAGTTATGTGCATTAACTTGTTGTTAGACGAGATTCTGATTAAATAATTTCAGCATTATATTTCTTTATTTTAGATAGAATAAACTCTTTTGCTTCAGGATTCACGTTAGAAATGGGCAGCACCATTATTCCATATTTTGAAAAGCAAATGACCCAGGCATTTTCAAGACGCATGATCTTTGAAATTACTGCCCATCGAAATTCGGACGAGTTGATATTAGAGGTTATTTTAAAGCCGTCGTCTGACAGTTCAAGCATAGCTTCGAGTTTTTTCATTCTATTAAAAGGCACAAATGCTTGTCGTAATATCATGAAATATGACGCTGCAGCTGTGGTGCCGCTAAGCAATAGTATGATGCTAATGTGGCCTACATATCCTGTTTTACCATGGATGAATAAATCAACTATTAGTATGATGGTGAGCGTCAATAGTAGTCCGATCGACAACGGTGCAATGTATCTGCGCCAATAGGCACGCGCTGCTTTTTTGATAAGTTGTTTAGAGTAGTTGAGGTGAATGGGTGCTATTGATGTCATCGTATTGAAAGTTGCGTTATTTTACAATTGATTCTCAGCTTGTCTGATAATGAAAAGTTCTGCTATTTGAATAAAGTGTGCCACAAAAAAAAGCCCCTTAATTGGGGCTTTTTTTAATGTAATCTAAAGAACTTGTTAGTCATTCCCGCTGAAAGCAGAGAGAAGATGCAGCAAGCTGGTGAACACATTATATAACATGACATAAAGCATCACAGTGGCAGAGATATAGTTAGTTTCGCCACCATGAATAATTTGACTGGTTTGCCAAAGAATTAGACCTGAAGAAATTAACAGGAAAGCAGCTGATACCGTTAGTGAGAGTCCAGGAATATCCAGAAACATCGAAGCAATAGCAGCAATGAATGCCACGAGAATTCCAACCATCAAGAAATTAGTCATGAAGTTAAAGTTTTTACGGGTCACTAAGGCAATGCCTGACATGGTGAAAAAGATCAAACCAGTGCCGCCCAATGACAGCATAATGAGCTCGGAGCCATTAGAGATAGCAGTGACATAATAATTTAAAATAGGCCCCAGTGTGAGTCCCAGCCAGCCAGTGAGGGCGAATACAGCAGCAATACCCCAGGCGCTGTTGCGAAGCTTGTGAGTGGCAAATAAAGTTCCAAAATAAACCCCAATTACCACCAATGGAGAAAACGGTGCCATATTAGTCATCATTGCATAGCCAGCAGCCAATGCGCTGAAAATCAGTGTCATTGAAAGCAGGGCGTAGGTGTTACGAAGGACCTGGTTGACGATAACGCCACTTTGTCCTTCTTGAGCAACTTGAAAATGAGTCTGTCTAGTGTCCATTGTTTAAAAACCCCTTGATTTTTAATGGTTTAAAGAATGAGTAAATTGTCTTCCCTATAATGATAAAGCTTTTTTTTATAAAATCAAATGATTAGACATTGACTGTGGAAATAGTTCAGGTAAGCTAGGCGCCTCATTTCGGAGGGATGGCAGAGCGGTTGAATGCACCGGTCTTGAAAACCGGCAAGGGCGAAAGTCCTTCCAGGGTTCGAATCCCTGTCCCTCCGCCAGTCATTAAAAAAAGGTTTTCTTAGGACGCCCTTTTTTATTTGCGCTGAAGTCAGTCTTTTTCCCTTATTTCTTCCTTTAGTCTCTCTTATTATAAAAGTTTCAAGTACTTGTTATTTTTGAAAAATTAGTAAAAACCAGAAACAATATTAGCTCAATACCTATTATCAGCATTACTTAGTTAGCACGCGGTGCATGACTTTAGATAATTCATTAAAGTTAACCGGTTTTGATACAAAGTCATCCATATCAGCCTGCATACATTCAGCTCGCGCTTTTGTCATCGCATGAGCGGTCAATGCGATGATGGGTGTATGGTTAGTTTGATTTTTTTCTTGTTCGCGAATGATTTTTGTGGCTTCAATTCCACTTAGCTCAGGCATTTGAATATCCATTAAAATTAAATCATATTTGTTTTCTTGCCAATTTTTTATGGCTTTGGTTCCTGAGTCTACCACTGTTGTATTACATCCCATTTTTTGAAGAATAGTTTTAGCTACTTTTTGATTGACAAGATTATCTTCAGCTATCAATACATTTAGATTTTTAAATTGCATGATTTTTTCTTGGGTATGATCAGGTAACTGTTGATTGATAGCAAGGTTTTGAATATTAAGTGTATGGATGACAGCAGAAAGAAGCTCTAAACTATTAAATGGTTTATGTAAGATGGTTATTTTATTAATACTATCTATTTCTTTCATCAAGCGTTGTTTTTGATGGTGTGATGCTATGATGATGGTCGAATCTGTTTTTGATTTGATAAATGAGCATAATGTGTCGTTGTTTCTGATTATGTTGCTATCAGTTATATAAAGATCAAAATTTTGGTTTTGTGCTTCTTCTACGTTTGAAGCGATGGTGGTATTCATGCCAAAATTATTAAGAAATGTTTTGATAATATCAGAATATTTTTCATTTTCACAAATGACTAGAGATGAAAGGGCGTGTAAGCTTTTCTTGATGCTCTTTAGTTGTAGAATATTTTTATTAGCTTCTTGCCTAATTTTGAAGGGGATTTCCACATGAAATGTAGTGCCGTTATCTAGCATACTTTCGAGCGATATTTTTCCGTTCATCATAGCCGTAAGCTCTGATGTGATAGTTAATCCCAGTCCGGTTCCGCCATATTTTCGTGTTATTGATGGGTCAACTTGTGAAAATGCTTGAAACACTAAGCGTTGTTTTTCTTCTGGAATTCCACAGCCAGTATCAGTGATGCTGAATTTAATGGTAGCAGTTTGATTGTCTATTTTTAGTAAACGGATACGCAAGATAATTTCACCTTTTTGTGTGAATTTTATTGCATTTCCAATTAAGTTGATTAGAATTTGTCGGACACGAATTTGATCACCAATTAACTGAAAAGGAACATCAAAAGCAATATCTTGAATGAGATCAATGGACTTTTCATCAGCATGAGATTCAAATAATTTAAGTGCTAAGTCAACTAAATCTTGTAAATCAAACGGAGCAGACTCAAGCTCCATTTTTCCTGATTCTATTTTTGAAAGATCTAAAATATCATTTAAAATATCAAGTAATGCATTTGCAGAAGAAAGTAATGTATTGCAATAATCTACTTGTTCAGCATTGAGCGGCGTGTCAGATATAAGTTGGACCATTCCTAGGATACCGTTCATAGGGGTACGGATTTCATGACTCATATTAGCAAGAAAATCACTTTTAATTTTGTTGGCAGATTCAGCTGTTTCTTTGGCTTTTTTGAGATCCAGTAGTGTTGTGTTTATCGATTTATTAAGATTCTTTATTTCATTGACTTTTTGTGTCAGTTCCTTGTTTCTATCATTTAATGCTTCTGTGCGTTCTTGTACTTTTTCTTCAAGATTGTAATACAGCCGAGCATTTTCAAATGAAATAGCAGCTTGTGATGCAAGAATTTTTACCGTTTCAAGACGATCTGTGCTAAATGCATCTTTAAAAGTGTTATTCTCAAGAAACAGAATAGCTAGTAATTGATTGCGAGATAGAACAGGAATACAAAGAATTGAGTTACTTTTGTGTTGTTGAATATAAACATCTTGCATGAAATTACCTTTTAGCCAAGCGTCTCCTAAGATCACTGATTTATTTGTTCTAGTAACATAATTGATGATTGACCCAGGTAATAATAGTTTTTCAACAGCTAGATTCAGTGGGTAATTAATTTGATATGACGTGATGGCATCATTTTCTACTTTTCCTTCAATTTGCATAACACTATGGTTATCATTGCAAGCAATTAAAACGCCACGCTCTGCTCCTGTGTTTTCTATGACAATTTTAATCAGATTGCTATTTAATTGACTCCATTTGAGTTCGCTTGATAAGATATGTGAAGCTTTGATGACAGATTGAATATCAAGTTGACTAGAAAATTCTTGGGTATATGGTGATGATGTTTTTTTCGATGATGGGCTGCGAATATCAATTAAGTCTGCTTGATTTGTGATAAGTTGCTTACATTTTGCAACAGCACCCCATTTTTCATAGGTGGTATACGCTAACTTCATGTGATCACTAGCCATTGTCTGATTGTTTTTTTTAATCCAAAATTGACTAATTAATTCATAGCAAATTGCTTCATCAAACAAAATTTTGCTGGATTTAGCATGTGATATCGCAAGTTGGTAATAAGTCATAGCCTCATGGTCAAGATTTTTTATTCGCATATACTCAGCTTTGACTAAATAATATTTGTGTAAATAATTTTCTGGTGAGTGTGATGCCCATTTCTTTAATTTTTTTAATGTTGTTTTAGAAATTTCTTTAATTTTTTTATAGCTAATGTCGTGATCTGGTTTGATTGATAGATAAGCAAGTGCTTTGATATAGAAGTAATTTGGAATCAACTCAAGTCCAGTTGCAGATTCTATATAATCATGAAATTTTTTGGCATTAATAAGACAGGTTTTTGGTTGATTGAAAATAAAACTTAAAAACATTTTTAAAAAATAGGCAACGGATAATGCTGTTTGATTATGGTTTTTATCCACCGTTTGGAAAAGCACTTGTTCTTGACAGGCGGTGCCACTAAGCTGAGTTGTGTGTTCTGATTTTTCAAGTAAATTTAACGTTGCTTGCCAGTATAAGCTGAGATGGCCATATGATACATCTTGTTTGTATTTGAGGATAAGTTTGCTGTAAGATGACATGCTTTCATCAACTTCTTCAAGATTTTTTCCAGAAAGCAAGGAGTAAGCACAATACATTAAGCTGTTAAATGCGATATTTTCTAGATTTCCCGTTTCAAGTGAAAATTTAATGGCAGATTTATATCCGCTTAATGTGTTTTGCAAAGGTTCTTTCCAATGCCGAATAAATGTCTCCATCACATAGTAAACTTGCGGATAAATTTCTTTCGCATTAAATTTATGTGCCAAGTCAAGTGCAAGTTTACCAAATTGGTAACCAGCTTTTATGTTGCCAATAATTCCGCAAAGTATGATGCCATATGTTGCATAACCAAATGCTGAGTTAACTGTATTCCCATATTTTAGTGATAATTGTGTGATGCGAAGTACAATTAGACCAAAATGATTAGGTGCAGCTAAATAAGATGCTGGAGTAACTGCTGTTAGTATATCAACGGCAATCTTTATTCGTTCATTTTGCATTTTAGGCAAATGCAGTAGATCATTTGGATCTTTAAATCCAATCATTAACTTTGTTTTGATTAATGTTAAAAGAATGCTAAATTTGTTTGGATTTTTTGGAAATCTTATACCTAGTTTATTTAAATAAATTAAGGCATTCTTAACACACTCATTGAGTCGATTTTGTGCGAGATGAGCTTGAATTCGTAATTTATAGGCATTATGCTGATCAAGTACGGTTTTTGATTTTTCAATAATCTTGAGGATATAACTATCCATTGTGTCATATTGACTGTTCAGATAAGAAATTTCAGCTATTTCATTATGGACTTGCAGACAAAGATTGTAGTGATTTTTCCAGCTTGATTCAGTTAGTAATTTGAGAGCTTGTTCAGCGTAATTATGCGCGACACTGTAAGCAGCAGATTTTTTTGCTTTCACTGCACATGATAAATTTAGTTCGCATATTCGAATTTTATCATGATCTTTTTTAATGAATTTAATTGCTTGATTCAAGTGTCGAAGTATTTCGAATGGATTTTCAAGATTATTGCTAGTTGCATTTTTAAGTAACTCTTTCCCCACTTTTAAATGTAAGCTCTGTCGTTCTGGTTTAGATAGTAATTCATAAGCAGCTTGTAGAATTCTGTCATGTGAAAATGTAAAATGAGAGAAGGGTCTATGAGTTTTTGATTTTTTATCACCTTTGAAATAGATGATGTTTGAGTGACTTCTAAATGATTGAAGTGAGTCTCCTGCATGAATGATTAGCTCTTGCAAAACTGCATCTAATAATTTCTTTTTAATAATATCTATTGGTTCATTTGTGATTTTTGCAATTAAATCAATGTTGAAAACACGTCCTATAAGCGCGCCGATACATAGGAATTGTTGAGTTTTTTTGTCAAGTCGTTTGATTTTGTAAATTAATAAGTCAACTACATTGTCGGTGATTTCTTTCCCAGAAATTGATTCAATATTCCAAGACCACTGATGTTTTTCATAATCAAATTGGATTAATTTTTCATCATAAAGTGATTGAAGAAATTGCTTAATGAAGAATGGGTTCCCTCGCGTTTTGTTGAAAATTAATGCTGTAAGTGATTCTAAGTTGCTTTGTTTGGTTTTTAAAGTGTCTGAAAGGATCTTGCCAATTTCATTTTCAGTGAGTTCGCTTAATTTAATTTGATTTATACTAACTCTTTGCTTAACCATTTTTTGAATGCTGTTGATTAAAATATGGTGTTCGTCAACTTCATTAGAGCGATAAGTTCCAATAAAATAAAGATGATTAATTGCATTGTCAGACAAAAGTGATTCAATTAATTGCAAGCTTTCATTGTCAGCCCAATGTAAATCATCCAAAAAAAAGGTGAGAGGGTGTTCTTTTTTTGCAAAGATTTTGATGAAACGTTGAAAAACTAAATTGAAACGATTTTGTGTGTCAACTAAAGTGGAATTTTTAGTGGTGGTTTGTTTGCCAATAATGGTTTCAAGTTCAGGTATTATATCAATAATTATTGATGTGTTATTTTCCAATGCTTGCAATATATTATTTTTCCAATAGTCGATTTTATTTTTATTTGATGTTAGCAGTTGTTCGATCAATTGATGTAGCGCTTGAATAATGCCGCTATAAGGAATATTACGCTGGAATTGTTCATACTTCCCGGAAATGAAAAATCCATTTGCTGCTGTTATGGGTTTAAATAACTCATGGACTAGTACGGATTTTCCAACGCCTGAACATCCCTTTACTAAAGATAATTCACTGTTCCCTTGTATTGCATGATGAAATCCTTCCATCAGTTGTTGAAATGCACTCTCTCTTCCATAGAGTTTTTGTGGAATTTGTAATCTATCAATGTAATCTTCACTACTTAGCTTAAATGAATTGATGCTGCCAGTTCGATCCATTTGATGCTTGCAAGCACTTATGTCATGTTTTAATCCTAATGCGCTTTGATAACGATCTTCAGCATTTTTTGCAATGAGCTTGAGGATAATTTCAGAAATTATTTCAGGGATCGCTTTATTGTGTGTTGTCGGTGAAATTGGTGGTTTAGCAATATGACAATGCACTAGAGTGATTGGGTCAGATGATTGAAATGGTGTGTTTCCGGTTAGCATTTCGTAGAATGTGATGCCTAGGGAGTAAAGATCGGTCCGATAATCTATGGTTCGATTCATTCGTCCTGTTTGTTCTGGAGATATATATTCAAGATCTCCACCTATTTTTTGTGCAGAAATAACGCTTTGTTCCTCATAAGCATAAAGTGAAGCATTTCCAAAGTCGATGATTCGCCAGTCTTTAGTGCTTGGATCAACGATGATGTTTCCAGGGTGAATATCTTCATGAATGATATGTTTTTGATGAATGATCGCAAGTTGTTCCGCTAGTTTAATTGCTGCATCTAAAAATGAATCTAAATCAATCGGGCCGTCTTCTAAAATTTCGCGTAATGATTTTCCTCCAAATTCAGGAAGCACTAATGCGAGGCCATTTTGATTTTTCTCGAGTTTAGGTGCAGTATCAGCACCATCAGAGTGTAGTAAGCTGAGAATCTCAAACTCGTTTCGAATTTGTTCCTCAGAAAATGAAAAATTAGTGTTTTTTGGTATCCACTTAATGATAACTGATTTGCTATCTATTTGGCGCAATGCTTTAAATATCTGTGTTTTGTTGCTTTGATAAATCTTGTGTTCAAGTTGATAGCCAGTTAGGTTTACCATGAGATTTTTCTTTGGGAATAAGTAAATTGGTCCACTAAATTTAGTAACCGTATCTATCATTAAGTTTTATTCAAAAAAATATAAATGCAATTAAATTACTGGTTTTTTTTTAAATAGCTCTTTTATGATTCACATGCCTTGATTTATGCTTCCTGCAATTTCAAAGATATAAGCTATACTCACATTTAATAGGGGTTTTAGTATAGTGTGAGTAGAGTGCTAGTTATGGATAATTTAAGAAAATATGGATTTCGATTGTTTTTGATTATTTTTGTTGCAATTTCAGGGGGTGTTGAGGCAACAAATACAGTTTATCTTCCAGGTTATGATCCGATTGCTGTTAGTCTGGGTGGTGCTGGTATGGCCTACTACCATGGAACAGGCGGAGTGATGCATAATCCTGCAACCCTTGGATTGCGCAAAGATGGATATCAATTAGATCTTGGTGCGATCTTTCTTTCTGCAAATATTAATGCTGAATTTACGCCTGTAGGGGCTAAATCTTCAGCTCATGAGCGAGTACTACTACCCTCAATTGGTTTGCTTAGAAAACAAGGACGAGTGGGTTATGGTGTGATGTTATTTCCACAAGCTGGCTTAAGCACCTTGTATAGTGAAAAGCGATTTTTAGCCGCTGGAACCCAGGAAGAACCCTTTTCGGCACTAGGCTCAGTGAAATTATCTGTGCCATTGACATTTGATGTGACTGAAAAACTCACCATAGGTGCGAGCATTAGTGGGATAAGAGCTGCGATTGATTTAGATTTACCGTTAACGGGTGGACAATTTGCTGACTTTGTGACGGAATTTGGTGGCAGTCAAACATTTGGAATGGCATCAGGTTCGTTTGTTGATGCAACTGAGCAAGCCGTCTCAGCAGGGGTTTTTAATCCTGGTGAGCCTTTGCAAACAGCTCGGTTGAAATTTGCTGATAGCAATCCTTTCAATGGAGAGGCTGCAGGTTTTGGTTATGGTGGACACATTGGTTTAGTCTATGAAATTACTGAACGTTTTTCTATTGGCTTAACCTACCAGTCACAATTAAATTTTTCTGATCTAAAGACCGATAATGCAAAATTGGAGTTAGTTGCAAATGTTGATGATGCAATATTAGATGGCAGTTATGTTCCTGGTGTTCAAGGTGTGCCTGCTGGTACATATACGTCACAAAAAGTAATTGTCAAGGGAGATATCAGCGTCAAAGATTTTGCATTGCCTGCGCAATATGGTGTTGGTTTTACGTATAAATTGACTGATCAGCTGATGTTAGCCATTGATGTCAAGCAAGTGGATTGGAGCAGTGTGTTTAAGAGTTTACAACTCACGTTTGATGCCGACTCAGGTCAAGTTGATCCTCTGGCTACAGATGTTGCTGGCACGCAAGTAGATCTTGAATTATTTCAAGATTGGAAAGATCAGACAATTTTTTCAATTGGTATGCAGTATGCTGTCAATCCAGCATTGAGTGTGCGAGCAGGTGTTAATCTTGCAAAGAATCCAGTACCTGATCACTTTTTAAATCCTTTATTTCCAGCGATTGTGAAAAATCACTATGCGTTGGGGATGACGTACCGTTTGAATGAAAATCATCAATTGCACGGTACGTTGGTGTATGCGCCTGAAAGCAAAGATACTAATCCACTCACTGGAATTGAAGTGTCACATCGACAATTGAATACACATTTAATGTATAGCTATTCATTTTGATTTTGTGGCAGACCACAATACCCATTCATCATTTTGAATAATGTTACGTGCAGAGAAATGATCTAAAAATGTTTGATCAATTGCTTCAACTTGTTCCGTTAAAATTCCTGAAAGCACGAGTGTGCCACCTGGTTTTACATGATCAGTTAGTTGTTGGCTTAAGGTGATTAAAGTTTGTGCCAAAATGTTTGCGATGACGATGTCATAAGTTGTTTGTGGTAATTCATTTGGCTGCATTATAGAAGCTGGAATTTGTATCTCATTACGTTGGCAGTTTTCTTGAGTGATTGTTAATGCCAGCGGGTCATTATCAACAAAATTAGTTGTTTTACAGCCTAATTTGAGTGCTGCAATACCCAGAATGCCGGAACCACATCCAAAATCGAGAAGGGATTTTTTTTCGAGACTTTGTTTGGCTAACCAGTCAAGACACAGTGATGTGGTTTGATGAGAGCCGGTGCCAAATGCTTGGCCAGGATCAATATAAATCACTGGATTTTTTTCTGCTTCTGGTTTTTCCCAGCTGGGGTAAACCCAAAGTTTGCCGTAATTTTTAGGCTTAAAAAGTGATTTAACTTTAGCTAACCAGTCTTCATCACAAAAAGTATTAGTTTTTATCACAAGTTGAGGGTTATCCATCACCTCTTTGAGTTTTTGACAGATCTCATTCAGGTTAGCAGCTTCTTCAAAATAGGCGGTAAGTTGTACTTGATCCCAAAGTAGCTGTTGATTAGGGGTCATTTCAAATAACGCCTGTGATTTTGCATCTTCCAAACTAATTGAAACAGCGCCGATGTTTAGCAAAAAATCGCTGATAAGATCGGTTAGGTTTTTTGAGGTGTTAAAAACAAGCGTATGCCAGGATTTCTGAGGTTTTTCAGCTGTTAGCATGATTGTGTTCCCCATAAATCATAGTCATCAGCATGTGTTATTTTAATGTTAATGACATCGCCTGGATTTAATTCATTAGTCGATTCGACAAAAACTAATCCATCAATTTCTGGTGCATCCGCTGTGCTGCGACCAATGTATTTTTCGTCTTCTTTACCGTCAATCATGACTGAAACAGTGCGTCCAATTTTTTGAGCTAATTTTTTTGAGCTGATGCGAGCTTGTTTCTGCATGAATTGATGGTAGCGATCTTCTTTAATTTCATCATCAACTGGATTGGGCAGTGCATTTGCAGCAGCACCGTCAACAGGTGAGTATTGAAAACAACCAACGCGATCAAGTTGTGCTTCTTCAAGAAAGTCGAGTAATAATTGAAAGTCAGTTTCTGTTTCTCCCGGAAATCCAACAATGAATGTGCTGCGTAATGTAATGTCCGGACAGATATCTCTCCATTGTTGAATGCGTGCCAAGGTATTGTCAATTTGTGCAGGACGTTTCATGGATTTCAAAATGGTAGGACTTGCATGTTGAAATGGTATGTCTAAGTAAGGAAGAATTTTATGTTCGGCCATCAAGGGAATGACATCGTCTACGTGCGGATAAGGGTAGACGTAATGGAGTCGAACCCAAACACCCAGTGAGCCAAGTGTTGCACATAATGAATTGAACTGTGATTTCAGAGGCCTGCCTTGCCAAAATTCAGTTTGATATTTTAAATCGACACCATAAGCGCTGGTGTCTTGAGAGATGACTAATAATTCTTTAACGCCAGCGTTAACCAATCCTTCTGCTTCTTGCATAACAGCACTAATTGGGCGGCTGACTAAGTCTCCTCGCAGAGAAGGGATAATGCAAAATCGACAGCGATGATTGCAACCTTCAGAGATTTTCAAGTAAGCATAATGTTTGGGGGTTAATTTGATGCCTTGTGCGGGGACTAAATCAATGTAAGGGTTATGAGATGGTTTGGGTAAGTGTTGATAGACAGCATTAACCGTTTCTTCATAAGCATGCGGCCCTGTCACACTTAGGACCTGAGGGTGTCGTTCTCGAATCAGCTTTTCTTTGACGCCCAAACAGCCCGTAACAATCACCTTGCCATTTTCATTCAGAGCTTCGCCAATACTATCTAATGATTCATCAATGGCACTTTCAATAAATCCACAAGTGTTAACAATAACTAAATCTGCTTCTTCATAAGAGGGTGATACCTGATAACCATCGATTTTTAATTGAGTTAAAATGCGTTCAGAGTCGACTAATGCTTTTGGGCAGCCAAGGCTGATAAAACCTATTTTTGGAGAAGGAGTCATAGTAATATGTCATTGTAATGAATGTGTAAACCAAGCATTTTACCTGATTTAATAAATATTGCGCAGTGGTTTAGGAGGAAATATGAAAGTAACAGTTGAGTTGTGTTTGATTCCCATGGGTGTGGGTGTGTCATTGTCAGGCTATATTGCTAAATGTCAGAAGGTTCTGAAAAAGATGGGGTTATCACATCAATTACATGCCTATGGAACAAATATTGAAGGGGAATGGGACCAAGTGATGTTGGCTGTTAAGGAATGTCACGAATTGGTGCATGATATGGGGGCTCCACGCATTTTTACGACATTAAAAATTGGCACGCGAACTGATCGAGAGCAGAGCTTGATTGATAAAGTTGAAAGTGTGGAGAAGGTTTTATAGAGGCGTAAAAAAGATTGTGTAAGTATCTTGGATAGATATAATCCGTTAAACGTTTTGCAAATTGAACGATAAACTAAACTGGTATAATTTTAGTTAGCATCCCATATGCAGTATTTGTTGCCATCATAGGTAAATAAGTATACTGATACAGGATAATTGCCTTCCTTATGATTTGAGATTTGTTTCTTAGGAAGAATGCTCCATAACCATTTCAGATCTGCATTTTCTCTATCTTCTTTTGAAAATGAGAGTATAAAATCTTCCTCATTTTCAAAGTCTTCTGTTGATGCCATTCGCTCAAAAATACAATACTGACCTTTCATATATGGCCAGATTTGATCTTGCCAGG
>JAUIKI010000267.1 GCA_030430875.1 Gammaproteobacteria bacterium
GAAGTGGTCGTCAAAGATGGTTATATTCCATTGCCTGCAGCTGTTGCTGAAAAGGCTTTGAAAGCAATAGAAAGCATTGAAAACTAAGCTGTTATCAATTATTAGTTAGCCCATTATCATGTGGGCTAACTCTTTTCTATTGCATCTCTTTACTAACTATAAAACCCTATTCTGAAATAAAAAATAAGCGCCAATATTTCTTGCATACATATAAAAAAATCTTGTAAAAAATAGTGTCAAGAAGACTAGAGAGAAATTCAATCAAGGTGCAAAAATAGAGCTTTTCCATCACCCTCCATTGCTTTAGATTTATAATTAAACTCCATATTTTGCAAAATATTTTCTATTCACTACTATGCAAACATTTTTTTCAGGTGAAATTTTCAAAAAAACCCTTTAACATGCCACCTGCAAATTTAGTATCCTGAGGCCATTCAGTAAAAATCAATGTCCTCCCTTTTAATAAACTGTGCGGCCTTTGCAACAATAGAGCAACTGTCTCACTCCAGATAAAAAATGAGCGTGTCCCATGCATCCACTACTCAATGTTGGATTATCAGCAGCTCGCAAAGCTGGTCAATATATTGCGAATGCCAGTAAACGACTTGATCTTGTCAAAATACAAACAAAAAGTGGCAATGATTTTGTCACCAACGTTGATAAAACTGCTGAACGCGATATTATCCAAGTCATCCACAAAGCGTATCCGGATCACGCGATTTTAAGTGAAGAAACCGGGAGAATCGACAACCAGCAAAGTGATTATTGTTGGATAATAGATCCTCTCGATGGCACGACAAACTTCATCCATGGCTTCCCACAATTTGCTGTCTCTATTGCTTGTCAATTTAAAGGCAAGTTAGAGCACGCCATTGTTTTCGACCCCATTCGCTGTGAAGAATTTACCGCAAGTCGCGGCAAAGGCGCTCAATTGAATGGTAGCCGAATTCGTATTAGCAACCGCCCCAACCTTCAAGAAGCGTTACTTGGAACAGGCTTTCCGTTCAAGCCTGAACAACATCATCATCTAGATGCTTATCTAAAAACATTTCGACAATTTGCGCTAGAATCAGCAGGTATTCGCCGCGCCGGATCAGCAGCACTTGATCTAGCCTATTTAGCTGCTGGACGCATCGACGGATTTTGGGAAATTGGATTAAATGAGTGGGACATTGCTGCAGGAATTTTGCTGATCACCGAATCTGGTGGACTTGTCAGCGACTTTCAAGGCGGACACGATTATCTATCCAGCGGCAACATTGTTTCCGCCAATGCTAAAATATTAAAAGCCATGTTGAAAATCATTCATCCTCACTTGAGTTAAGCTTCACTAATACCAAGTAACATTCAACATTTGGAAATTATATTTACTTTGGGCACTTTGTGAAATACTTATGACAGGAGCACACAAATTTTAGCTGACTCTACTCAAAAAAACTACTGATTGAGCCCTTTACAACAAAGAGCTCAATCCATCAATCTCTAATTATATTAAACACTTTGAATTCACAATTATCACTTATATCAGTTAGAAAGTAACACGGAAACCCACCTCAACACTTCTACCAGGTTGTGGTGCGCGATCCTTGATGAAAGAAGTGTGCTCACGGACTTCTTCGTCTAATAAGTTTTTTCCCCTCAAGAAAACATCATATTGAGTTGATCCTAGCTTCCCTCGATAGTTCAGACCAGCTTGTAATAGTGTGTAACTATCTGTCGATGTTTCTATTCGAGCAGTTCTGTCTTGTTGATCAACATACGTCAATCCAATGTCAGCGCCCCAATTTTTGTAGTTATAATCGATTGAAGCACCAAATCGCCATGGAGAAATTCGTGGCAAATTATCCGTGTCTGTTTTACCTCGGACATAATCGGCGATGACATTACCACGCAATTGCCCCCAAGATTGTCGCATGATTGGGAAATTCATTGAAAACTCACCACCCCAAAGCGTTGCATCTTCTTGAACTGTTTGCAATTGATTCAACTCTTCATCCATCTTGACATCAATAAAGTCAGCATAGATATAATCATCAAAATCATAATAAAACAGATTGATATTTCCAGTCACAAGGCCCAGTGTTTTCTTGAAACTTAAATCTAGAGCGCGTGCTGTCTCTGGTGAAAGATCCGTGTTACCTCTATCAAATGAATTGGTTGCCAAATGTTCGCCGCAAGAATATAACTCTTCAATGGCTGGCATACGTTCTGAATGATTGAGTAATAATGAGACCTGATAGCTATCTGTCAAATGATACGTTAATCCAAGAACGCCACTCAATCCTTGCAATGAAGTTGAGGTATCAAGACGAAATTCACAATCTTTGGTTATGATAAAATCATCGGCTTTGGTTCTCTGAAAATCATATCTCGCTCCAAAGTTGACGTCCCATTGCTCAATGGATCGATCCATCAAGAAAAACAGTCCGGTATTTGTTTCATGCGTTTCTGGAACCAATGCTTCATCACCAATCGCTGAAAATTCTCGATACTTAAGCTGAGCGCCAATTAATGTTTGCCAATTTTCAAAGAATCTGGGCTGCAATTCAAAACGAGTTTCAATGGTATCATTTTCAAATAAATTGGATCGAATTTCATTATTCTGCCCATGCTCTATCGCCACGCCATATTGGCTATCCGTAATG
>JAUIKI010000268.1 GCA_030430875.1 Gammaproteobacteria bacterium
TTTCCTGAATTTTCTCGTGGGCGACTTCAGCAGTGGATAAAATCAGGGCAATTGATGGTTAATTCAAAGCAATGGCGCAGCAAGGATAAAGTGCACAGTGATGATGTCTTAAATTTGCACGCTAAGATTGAACCTGTAGTTACAAGTCTGCCTCAAGATATTCCACTTGATGTTGTTTTCGAGGATGAGCAGATCATGGTTATTAATAAACCCAGCGGATTGGTTGTGCATCCAGCAGCGGGACATCAAGACAGTACCTTGTTAAATGCACTGTTAAGCTTATGTCCAGATCTTGCTGCTTTGCCACGTTGTGGCATTGTGCATAGGCTTGATAAAGATACCACAGGGTTGATGGTCATTGCTAAGACATTAGTAGCTCATGCTCATTTAGTCAGACAGTTACAAGATCGAAGTGTTAAGCGAGAATACGAAGCAGTTGTTAATGGGGTGTTGACAGGCGGTAGCGCCATTGAGAATTATATGGGACGACATCCTGTTAATCGCAAAAAAATGGCAGTAGTTGATCAAAGTCAGCAAGATGCAAAAATCGCCATGACAAAATTCCGTGTTGTCAAACGATTTCGATCACACACGCATGTTGCTGTTAATTTAATTACGGGGCGAACACACCAAATTCGCGTACATTTTTCTCATCTGCGTTATCCGTTAGTAGGAGATTCACTTTATGGCGCAAAACCGTTATTCCCCAAGGCTTGTGATGTTGACTTGAAAAGTTACTTAGCTTCATTTCATCGACAAGCTTTGCACGCAAAATGTTTGTCATTGGTGCATCCAATTTCTCAAGAAGTTATGAGTTGGGAAGTCAGTTTACCAGATGATTTACATCGGTTGATTACGTTGCTTTCACAAGATGTTGAGACTTATTCAGAGAGTTTATAACTTAAGAGTGTTGCAATGAAATCACAATAATAAAAAATAGCAATTTGTAATTTTTTTAGTTGGATCAACTTGTTTCTGATGGTTGAATGGAATAATTTTATTATGTCAAAACATGTAGGTAATCAATATATTCAAGCAGATTGGTCAGCGCCAGCATCAATAAAAGCATTGGTGACAACTCGGATAGGTGGCGTGAGTCAAGCACCATATCAATCGTTTAATCTTGCATCACATGTTGGTGATAATCCTCAGCATGTGATGATGAATCAAAAAAAATTATCGGATAGTTTATCCGTTGATGTATTTTCTTGGGTTGAGCAGGTACATGGTGTTTCTGTTATCAAAGCTGAAGACGTGTTAGGTATTTCAAAAGCTGATGCGATTTTTACATACAAAAAAAACATAGCATGTTGCATTCTAACTGCAGATTGTTTGCCAATTTTTGTAACCAACCAACAAGGTAGTTTTGTGGCAGCTATTCATGCTGGTTGGCGAGGGTTGGCTTCAGGCATTATTGAAAATTTAATAGCAAACTCAGCAGAAAACCCAATTGATTTAATTGTTTGGATAGGTCCAGCAATTAGTCAAGCTTATTTTGAAGTTGGAAGAGATGTGCTGCAAAATTTTTTAGCTAACCCTCATTTTTCAGAAAAGAATATTCAACTATTTTTTCAGTTGAATCCGCAGAGAAAAGATCATTACTATGCGGATTTAGTAGGCCTTGCCAAACATATTTTAATTGAACTTGGTGTGACCAAAATTACAGGTGGAAACCTTTGTACCTATGAAGATCCAGAAAAATTTTATTCATATCGACGTGATGGTGTGACAGGACGGCAAGCCAGTTTAATTTGGATTTCAGATTATTTAGATTAGTTTACTATGAAAAATGCGCTTGTTTGAAATAAATAACGCATCTAATAATCAGGTTAAGAGGCTTTCAAAGAGATTGGATTATTTGCAACAAAAGGTGCCGAGAAAAAATAGATGTCTCACAAGATCAAAACGTTGTGAGACAAGAAATGGAATTGAAGAATATTACTGTCGTTTTATCTTTTCTATGGCGCAGGAGGAAGTTGAATCTTTATGAGTTCATAGGCTCCAATGTCAGCATTGCTACCATTTGGTCGTGCAACGCCACGTTGATCTGTGGTTATGCCCTGCAGCTGAATGCCAGCATCGATGGCAGGGCTGTTGTAACTAATATGGTGAGTTTCAGTTAGGCCGCCATTTGCTTGCAATGGACCAAGTAACGGATCCACATTAATCAAATCTACTGACTCACTAAAAAAACAGCTGCCATCACTGTCGAGATTGCCGCCAAGCGATATGATTGTTCCATTCCATTCTGCTAAGCAATCGGGTCCTTTAGCTTGTTTTGCAATAATGCTGTTTTGCAGATAGGTGAAACCACTACTTCCTGCTGTGTAAATGCCAGCAAAATTTTCATTGTTAGTTAAAGTTACATGCGTCAAGGTTAAATTTGCATTATGATTATAAATACCTATTGATTCATTGTTTAAAGAGCCAGAATTCTTCATGCCGCTGATGGTGCTGTTGATGATGTTAGCATTAACCGTTCCATAGGATGCTATGACGATACTACTGTAATTATAATATGACACATAAGATTTACTGTTAGATATAGTTGAATTCTCGATAACAACATTCAGATTATCTCCAATTGCACTAAGAGCAGCTTGAGAGTTTATTGGGCCACTTA
>JAUIKI010000012.1 GCA_030430875.1 Gammaproteobacteria bacterium
GAACTAATGGAATTTCTAATGATTCATACACATGGCGTTGTTGCTGTTGATTTTGTAATTCCTTCCATAAAATATCATGCAATTTCAGGGTGACATGAGCATCTTCTGCTGCATATTCAGCTGCTTGATCAAGATTAATTTGATTGAATGTCAATTGCTTTGCGCCTTTTCCTGCTACATCTGTAAAACTAATCATTTTGTGACCTAAATACTTCAAAGCAAGGCTATCTAAATCATGCCGTGTTGCTGTGGAATTCAAAATATAAGATTCCAGCATAGTGTCGTGTGCGATCCCCTGCATTTCAATGTTATAGTTTGCCAGCACACTCATATCATATTTTAAATTTTGTCCGATTTTCAAAACATCCTTACTCTCAAGTAGCTCACGCAAATTAGCCAACACCATGTCACGTGATAACTGAGATGGCGCTGAATCATAATCGTGTGCTACGGGTAAATAAGCGGTTTCTCCAGTTGCCAAAGCAAAAGATAATCCAACCAACTCTGCTGACATATAATTCAAATCTGTGGTCTCTGTATCAATCGCTAAGCAGCCAGCCTGTTTGATCTTTTCTTGCCACAAAGCCAATTGTTTTTCTGTGAGAATTAACTCAAAGTCTACTTTACTTTGCTCAGAAGGCTCACCAATTAGCAATTCATCTAACCAAGCTTTAAACTCGAGGGTTTTAAAATATTGAATTAAGGCAGCATTATCTTGCGGAGTAATATGTAAATTCTCTGGTTCAACAGGTAGCTCACAATCAGTCTTAATTGTTACCAATTGACGCATTAATGGTAATTGCTCAAGTACATTTCGCAGATTCTCACCAACTGCTCCTTTAATTTCATCAGCATTTTTGATGATTTCATCCAGTGAACCAAAGGTAGACAGCCATTTTACGGCAGTTTTTGGGCCAACTTTTGGTACACCTGGAATGTTATCCACACTATCACCGATCAATGTTAGATAATCGACGATTTGCTCGGGCGACACACCAAATTTTTCCATCACTCCTTTTTGATCCAAGACTGTTTCTGTCATGGTGTTAACCAAGCTAATTTTATCAGTGACCAATTGAGCTAAATCTTTATCACCCGTAGAAATAGTAACGGTTATCCCCTGTTTTTGAGCTTGTAGTGCTAGGCATCCAATCACATCATCGGCTTCCACACCTTCCTGACAAAGCAATGGTAGTCCCATCGCCTGAACAATGGCATAAAGCAACGAAATTTGTTCTCTTAGCTCAACAGGCATAGCTGGCCTATTCGCCTTATAATCAGCAAACAGATCATCTCGAAAGGTTTTTCCCTTGGCATCAAATACCACGGCCATTAAATCTGGCTGAGTTTCTTTGATAAGCTTTCGAATCATACTAACGACACCTTTGATGGCGCCAGTTGGCTGTCCTTGAGACGTTGTGAGTGCAGGAAGCGCATGAAAAGCACGGTATAAATAGGATGATCCATCAACAAGAACTAATTTCTTACTCATTTTCTCTTACCAGTTTAATAATTTTGAACGAATATCATCGCATTTTCTTGAAAAACAGGCAAAAACTTAAAACTCCTCCCGCGTCTATTGACCTTCATAACGAAGCAGATTAAGATATGCCACTTTCTTTTCCCCGATAGCTCAGTTGGTAGAGCAAGCGACTGTTAATCGCTGGGTCGTAGGTTCGAGTCCTACTCGGGGAGCCATTTCTTGCGATCCCCAGTAATATTTACAATTTCTCTCATCATAAATACAAATTGCTTGCTACAAAGTTATTAATAGAAGGCTATTTTGTCTATAATCTATAGTAAGAGATAGATCTTCAATGGAGAACACCCATGGCAGGGATTAATATTGGCAAATTACGTCGAAAAACACTCAATAGAGTCATTACAGGCGTTGCCAAAACCACTTTTCTGTCTCCCAGCGTGCGTGCACTGCGTCATGATGTCAACGTTCTTAAAGATATTCGCTATTTTCCAAGCCAATCTAAAGCCCACCTTTTAGATATTTACTACCCTAAAAACCTCAAAGCGACTAATCCAGTTTTGTTATACATGCATGGTGGTGGTTTCACTACTGGATCAAAAGAAACTCATGAGAATATTGGCTTTATTTACGCTAAATTAGGCTTCATCGTTTTTAATATAAATTACCGACTATCGCCTGACCATGTGTTTCCTGCAGCGCTTGAAGACACAGTTCATGCTTATCGCTGGATCATTGATCACGCAAAAGATTATCAAGGCGACATCAATCAACTTACTGTCAGTGGAGAGTCAGCAGGAGCAAATTTAGCATTAGCCTTAAGCATTGCCTGCACGTTCAAGAGAGCGGAGCCTTATGCAAAGCTAGCCTGGGAAACTGGATTAGTTCCTAAAGTTTCGCAGCTTTGTTGTGGGTACTACCAAACCTCTATGCCAGATCGATTCCAAGAGCACCCAACTGCCAATGTTTTACATCGCATTGTAACCAAGCGTGTATCACGCGCTTATTTAGGTAAACATGTCAATCAGCCACAGCGCGAACATGAATTTGCCGATCCAATCTCTATTTTATTAACAAAAAAACCAGACCGCGATCTCCCGATTTTTTTCTTAGCTGTCGGGAGTAAAGATGTGTTAGTTAATGATACCTATCAATTGGAACATGCTCTTTTAAAACACCCCGCTACAGTTTGGGCAAAATATTACCCAAATGAAGACCATGTTTTTCACTTTTTACCATGGCGAAAAAAAGCACATGAGTTTTGGCAAGATAATCAGCAGTTTTTAAATGAATATTTGTTTTCTAAAGATGAATCAGTAACAGATACGCTGTTAAATCTTTCAGCGAGTTAAATATAGGCTGGATAGGCTTCTCTATAAATGTAATAAAACAAACACCACCAAGAATATTTTTTAAACATATTCTATCTCTCTTAGTATTAACATTTCATGCCTTCATATTTTCTTCATATATTTAATTATATAGAGACCATTGCATTAACTGATTATTTGAAATAGTTGATTAATCCTCATTTCTCATTGCATTAGACGAAACTCTCCTGCGGGCGCGGCCAAGGCTCCATGACATAACGGTAGGCACGCTTCAAATTGTACGCCATTGATTTCAATAAAATCTCACCATTCACTTTCTCCAATCCTACATAGCGTGCTCGATGCAATCCATACGTGCGTTTTAAGGCGCCAAACGTTCGCTCTGTCACAAAGCGACGCGTCGAGATCAAAAAAAGATTTCGACGCAACGCACTGGCTACGCCTTCGTCTGATAACGAAAACTAGACCTGTAACAATAACACCTTGAATAAGCTCTCTGCGGAATAATCACCTTCGATGTCTTTGAGTTGCCCGCACAAACAGGCCCAATCGATCAAGCCAAACAAGTAATCCAGCTCACTCAGTGGCACTTCAATATACTGATCCACAAAGCTCGTTTCTTATAGTGTCTTAACGCGCATTTCCATTCCTCCTTGAATCTTGATCAGACCTTACATTAGCAAATGACTCATTTAATGCAATGGTCTTAAATTTGATTTATAAATCATCGTTATCAGGAAATAGTTGCCGATAGATTTCAAGGTTGATGGTCTCAACTTTATTGCCGTAGATTGCCTGAAGCATATGTTGTGTTTCATATCCATTATCACTACCATGCAAGGCAAGTAATTTACGTTGTAAAGTTGTGTCACGATTTAACTGGTTACGAATTTCATGTTTTCGAAAGACATTTTTATTTTTGACCAAAGGATATTTTCGCGCCCTTTCAGGGTCGTCAAATCCTTCGGGATGATGATCAAAGCAGATGATTGCTATCATCGGGCCAATAAATGTCGTTTTGCTATGTTCAATCCAGTTACCACCTCTTACATTTCTTGCAACGGATATTTTTTGTTCCTCGGACAAATATTCAACCCTCAATATTTCAAATTTTTCTTTAAGCATTGACTGAATAGTATTAATGTATCTACTGTTAATGGCATCTTCACGGACGATAAAAATGATAAGGTTACTAAGTTTTTGAGCCCATTCATCGAGCAGTTTATGCTCATATTTAATTAAATATTTATGCCAAGATGTTTGTTTGGGCCACCGCTCCATAAGATCAGATGGCATATGCCAATTTTCTTTTTTCAGGTATTCATGTAGTGATAGCAGTGTGTAAGGTTTTTTGAGCTTAATATTTAAGTCTGAACCAAAGGTTTCCAGTAATGCCCTGTAAGGTCGTTTTGGATTTTTATCTGAAGGCATTTCACACCCTGAAGGTATACCAGATTCCAATCCTTTATGATAAACCAGATGATAAGAAAGCGAGTAAAAGTGTATTTGTGGCGATGGTACGTAAAAACCATTTGGATGCAAAACCCTATTATTAAGGATATGTTCTGCCAGGATGGGTGGGTAATATGGCATGCCTTTGTACGCAGTTCCATGTGCTCCAGTGATGCTATAAAGATCGCATTTAATAACACCTGAGTTTTCAGAGGCAATCAGTGCAATTTGATTGATGTCCTGTACATCAATCAACATATCAACATCTTGATCATATGCTGCTTCTTCTGCGGCGGTTAATGGCACATCATCAAACCATCTAAGTACAACGTATCGAATTTGATTTTGATTGAATTGATTAAATACAGAAATAACATTATTGATCTTCATGCGAACAGTTTTCTTGCGGCGTCCTTTTCGGCGCCATTTATATAATAAAATTTGATATTTAATTTTATTGATTATATTCATAAATAACTATTCTTCAGATTGATTGTGGAATTAACCAATACCCATAGCCTGGGCATTTAAGTTTAGTCGGTCAATGATAGCCAGTTTAGAATACTGTAATAGTGTAACGTTTTGTTTGAAATATTTATAAGGCATAATAGAGCCACTTTTTCTGTGTAAGGTTTCTACAAATGTGTTCCACAATCCCTCACTCGGTTTTAGATCCGCATATTTTAAGAAATGGCCAGCGAGCATGATAAGCTGTGCATCGTTGTATGGACAGTGAAAACTACAATATTGCCAATCTATTATGGTGCATGTTTTCAGATCACTGCTTAATAACAAATTGCTGGGCGTGATATCAATATGATTCACCCCTTTTTGATATAAATCAATCATAGTGGGTATTGCTAGCAGTAATGCTTGTGGGTCATTTTTGTAGAGTGATGTCAATTCTATATTATTTTTTAAATCCTCTATAATTACCCCATTACACTTCACCATGTTATATTTTTTTATTTCAAAGTAGACATAATATCCTGGTGTGGAAATACCTAATTGACGGGCCTTTGTAGAATTAGTTACTTCGCGGTATGCATAACGTAAATGCCTTAAGCTTTCTTTAAATCGCTTAAGTGGAAAAGCTTTCATAATATATGTTTTTTTCTCAATTTCGACACGAGAAATAGATCGTCGTGTTGCCTGTTTAAGAATTTCACCATTAACGTCCTGTGGATTTTTATATGCCCGTATAACATTCGCCAGCTGTTTTGATTCGATTTGAGGTATAAATGGATCGTCAAAGCAATGTGCTTTGGGTAGCATCCATATGCACAAACCATCTTTTAGTTCTTTTTGTGGTAATATATCTTTGATTCGAAAGTCCCCAAATGAAGCCAAAACTTCAAATTGTCGGCTTCGCGCCATACTTTGTAATTTAGGCCAGCGATGCCAGTTAAACAGAAAACGAATGCATTCAGCACCAATCTTTTTTTGAAAAATTTTAAAAGATGAGCATCTATGCAAGGAATCAAGATCAATCGTAGAATATTGATCACCCACATCTATAAAATTCGTTCCTTTTAAATCTCCATGTATGATTTGTTCTTCACCCAATTGTTTCTGTAGCTTGACAAAATTATTTAGCATTGATGACCACTGAGTACTTTTATCCTGGTGGTTAAATATTTGAAGCCAACAATCGGCCCCCTCTTGATATTCAGTAATGAAATAACTGTTTCCTTTAAATGGACCGATTCTTTTTTCGTAAATTGCGATTGGCCTGGGTGTTAATATCCCTGAAAATCGCAACATATTTGCGTTTCGCCACGATACAATAATGTTCCCAGGTGGATAAGGAAGTTGCTTTCGGAGCAGCTTCGCCAAATTTTTAAAATTATATCTTTTAACAACAAGCTTTTTACCATTGACGTCAATGATTGCGGCTGTAGTAGAATTACCATTTTTTAATATTTTTCCTTTTTCAAGAATGCTGTCACAATCATTCCAAAAGTTCTTCATGTCTGCTTGATAGTAATCGCGTGCACAAATAAGGTAATGCTTTGATGATTTTTGATACACATATTCGCTGCAGTTTCGAAACACTTCCTTTAAATATTTTTTTTCTATTGAAACCCGTATTTCCCGAGATTTTTGAATGATATATGTTGCATTGCATGAGTGAATATGCGGTTTTCGTACCCAGCAATAGTATTGGTAAGCGCGAGGTATCAAGTATACGTGTTTACGCTGCAACTGTGCAAAAAAAAGAATAATATTATCTAGGTAAATTTCTTTATTGTCTGCACTTGTTTGTGCCACCTTCCGAATAGCGGCGCCATCAATACAATATAATTGATTAGATTTATTTAAAATAAAATTATCCAGATGCGGGACATCCTGTTTTATACCTACATTGTGCATATCTGCAATGATGGCCATAGCTCGAAAGAGAACGTCTAATTTTTCTTTGTCATTCATGGCATCATCCCAAAGATGTTTAAGGGTGGTGCTTTGACTAGGATATTCAGTGAGTAGAATGGAGTAATTATCATACGTTAAGATTGTTGAGCCAATCACTTTGGGGGTAAGAATATTTCCTTGATTAAGCATATTGATACCGTCCAACTCACGTTTTAGATGCATTTGGTGTTGAGCTGGATCAATAAATATCTTACCAATGACCTGGGAGTCCATGAAAGTGCCTGAACAGACAATTCGTTCATTGGGTAACAGGTGGTGAATAGTGTCACAATAGAGCATTTCATTTTTGCTATCATTGCTGACTGTAATATTAAAGGGACACTTAATATCATATTGATTATTTTTAAGATACTCAGATGTAACTGGTTCTGACATTTTATTTACCTCCTGAAAATGATGCTGGGAAGATCGAGTTCGCAGGCTTTCTTTTGAAATTTCTATGGTATATTTTCATTGTACATTTGTCTGCGAATTTCCAAAGTCGAGCACCTTGTGGAACAATTTTTTTCACAGGCTTTCCAATATGAAGTCGAATAAATTAGCAAATATTGCGTAGTGTTAAGCTGATATTACGTGTAAAATAACAGAGAAACTCTATGTCTTTGAAACAACCTTGACAAGGAAGAGTGTTTCTTATTTGAGCATGATGCAAGTTAATCAGAGATAATTGTTTTTGGTCAACCGTATTGACTAAAAAATGCCAGATATAAAAAACTCTCATCGAGACAACATCTTTAATTGTTTGGCGCGATTGACTGCACTGGCTCGATTGGGGACATCCAATTTGCCATAGATATTCGTTAAATGCCATTTTAATGTTTTATTTGTTATGGATAAGCGATCGGCAATTTCTAAATTAGTTGCGATTGAGTCAAGCTCTCGTAATATTTCTAATTCTCGTTTGCTCAATGGCTCTATTGATTTGGTAAAAGCATAATCTACTTTTATACCTTCCACACCTAATAACGAGTTAAATCGAGCTAAATAATCAAACTGTTTCGTGAAAACCAGTTGACTTGGTAAATCGTTTAATACTTCAATGACCAAAGATTTTATCAATAAACCATCATAAATAAACGGCATAATAATACCTTCAGGTGCTGCATGTCTAATTGCTTCAAGCAAGGTGCGCTTTGCTTCTGAGGTTTTTTTATCTTGATACAGTGACACGGACTTGAGCACCAGCAATTGAATTAACATTCCAATACGTTTTTGCTGGGCCACTTGTTGAATCATTCGACTTAACAATACATTTTTTTCTTTTGAAGAATTTGCTTGAGCAATTCTGATTTGGCACAGATGACCATATTCATGAATAATATGCTCAAAACCCACTGGAATATCATTCATGGAGTTATCCATCAATCCAATGTTTTTAGCCAGATCAATTGCCTGGTCAATGTCATGTTGTAACAAATAGCACTGCACTGCTTCGCAAACAATGACATATTTCAATCGTGGCATATTGTGCATTGCTGCTAATTCAAAACCCTTATCAATATGACTTCTAGCAACTGCATAGTCTCCTTTCAAACATGCATACCGTATTAAAATAGTAAAAAGAAATATCAGCACGTATACGAAAGCTATATTATACGATTGATCATTCAACTCATGGGCTAGCTTATATATTTCTTGTAAATCCCCTTGGTCCCAGTCAATCGCTAATTGATGCAGCTTCGCAACGAATTGAAAATAGTTAACTGTGCTCCATTGAAACTGAGTGTAACTATAAGCTTTTTGATAGCAATTAATGGCATTATTTAGCAGCCCCTGCTGATAAAAAACCAACCCCTGACTTAAATAACTCCATAAAAGGCCATTATAGCTATTTTGCTGTTCAGCCCCTTTTAATGCCTTACAGATTACTTCATAACCTTTTTCAAACTCATAGGTAAAAGCGCACCCATGTGTCAATGCGGTGTAAATCGGACCTGTTTGGGATATCGGTAAATATGACCATTTTTTCAGCCATTGCTCAGATAAAGGTTTATACTCACCAATACGCTCACAAAACGCTGCTATAACACAACGAAGATATTCGTGTGTCATCTCAATTAATTGCATATGACCTTCTGGATAATCTGCTAAAGCTACTTTTCCATTACGACAATCATTAAGCCATTTACCTATTTCAGTTAACTGCATATCAGCAGAATGAGAATCAAATTTAACCAATAAGGCGTGCGCATAATTGGCACGTAATTCAGGCCACTTAGAAAGATATTTTTCGGGCAATTGTTTTACCCAATTCAAATAACTTTCAAAATTTCCATCAAGTGTCACAATCCGATAACAATGTTTACTGAGTAGTTTGGTCGCATGATCATAATGGTTTCCGAAAAAATAATAATTAAGTGCTTCTAAAACAAAGTAATTTTCTTCAAACCATTTCGCACTCATTAAATAAATATTTTTCAATTCTGTTTTCAACACAGACTGACTTTTTCTTCGCAGAAAATCTTCAAACAAATGATGAAATCGATACCATACCCTCTCACGATCTAACGCAATGATGAATAAATTTAATTTTTCTAATTGAGTTATGCAATCTTGCCCCTGTTGATTTCCAACAATGTGGTCAAAAAGATCTGCTGTGAATCGATCAAACTGCGACACTACTAATAAAAAATACTGCAATTTCTCTGATAAGTTTGAAAAAACTGTTTCTTCCAAATAATTAGCGACATCTTCGCCTGAACCCGACAGCTCAGAAAGCAACTGATGTCGTTCTGAAACATTTGTTAAAATCAAACCAATCAACTGCAGTCCTACGGCCCAACCTTCCGTTTTTTTGAACAACAACTCAACGTCTGATTGAGCCAAGTTTAATTGTTTATATTGATTAATATACTCAGTTACTTCATCCAAGGTGAAACTGAGTGAGTATCTATCAAGTTGATACAGTGACTCACTAACCTTAAGTTGCGTTAAATCAACTGGAATATATTCGCGACTTGCCAAAACAAAGGAGAGTTTTTCAGGAGATTGAGAAATAATTTGGGTTATTAATGTTAAACATATACTATCCTTCAGTAGATGAAAATCATCAAAAAAAATGACAATCTGCTGTTGAATTTTAGAGATGCCAGATAAAAAACAATCAACTAAGAGCTCAATTGTAAAATCATTTGCATTGAGCTGATTATTTAATGCATCAAGCTGTATGAGATTTGTTTGTTCAATTGTGCTTGCGATATATTTTAGTAAGCGAATTGGATCATTATCATTTTTATCAAGACTCAACCAACAAGTATTAACTTTTTGGTTCTCCAGCTCCTCGTACCATTGATTTAACAATGTTGATTTTCCATAGCCTGCTGGTGCTGAAACAGCATACACTTTATAAGCTATCAAAGAAATTGTTTGCCAAGAAAATTGCTTACGTGGCATTGGTTTAAAGTGAACACGAGGTGGATGTAATTTAGTTGCAATAATGGATTCATTCAATTTCATGAATATTGATACCAGATAATTAAATTAGCACTTATTAAATAAAAACCTCACTACGTGTCATATTCATACGTTTTAGAGTTTTCTTACCTGAGTGTTATTTTTCTTGTAAGTCGACCTTGTATTTATTAGCGAATCTTTGTAGCAAATCGCAATTGACTCAAGCCAAGTTAATTGCTTGACAGAGTTAAGGAGATCTTGTTCAAACTGCTGTGATTGAAAGTTAGCTTGTTTTAACACAGTAGTTGGCATAACAACTTCCACGAGCACAGATTTTTCCAAATAGAACAAACCAACATCCATCACTTGATCAGCAAATTTAATATCACGCCAAGCGTGCTTTAGAGCATCAAAGATTTCTGCACGAAGCGGTAACAAAATAGCATCCGCGTCTGGGATATTCTGTCCTGCTGAATCAATATGAAACACAACATCATTAATTCCAGAAAACTCTGTTAGAAGTTTTTGCTCTACCCAAACACCAATATGATGGCCTTCAGATGCGCTAATATAATGATCTACTTCAATATGAACATCAATTAGTATATTTGAGCCCATGCGTCGACTACGCAAATCATGAACACTGCGTACACCTTCTACGCTAAAAATACTGTGTTGAATTTGCCTCAGAGTTTCTTTCGAAACACCTGTATCAACTAGCTCTCTGGCACTTTTATAAGCAAACTTCCAACCAACATATCCAATCATTATTGCAACCAAAATAGCAGCCACACCATCCAACCATAAATAACCATACATTGCGCCAAGGATTCCAATCAATACTACAATCGATGATAAACTATCACTGCGACTATGCCATGCATTCGCTATTAATAAATCTGATTTTATTTTCTCTCCTATGCGCCTACTATATTGAAAAATAATTTCCTTGCTAATAATGGAAGCAACAGTAACCACAATCGCAGCCCAGCTACCCATAAATGTTGATTCTTGATGAATTAATCGACCAATCGCGTCATAAATAATGACACCAGCAATTGCAATTAAAAAACTACCCAATAGAACAGTGCCAAATGTTTCAAAACGTTCATGGCCATACGGGTGCTCTTCATCGGGTTCTGCATGAGAATACTTCGCAACAAACAGGACTAAAAAGTCAGTGAATAAATCAGAAAACGAGTGTATCCCATCGGCTATTAATGCTTGAGAATGCACTAAGAACCCTACGAATACTTTTGAAACCCCCAGCAAGACATCGACCAAGGATCCAATTAAGGTGATACGCCTTGCTTGCTTATAACGATCATGTCTAGGATTATTCATGGAGCTGCTTTATAATTGCATTCGTGATTTTTCAGCGACTTATTATAACTGATTATCCAGATTGCCCCATAAATTTCTGTAAAATATGACTGACTTAGTATTTTTTCCAAACATTCCCGAAAAACTGAAGTTACAAACCCATTACTGGAAAAACTTGCCAGAAAATAGTATTGCGCTCGCCTTATCAAATGCAGCAATTAAATGGGGTGGAGTAACCATTTGTGTCACGCCCAACTCACAAATGAATGAGCAGTTGCTACAAGAATTAATATTTTTTATGCCGAGTGATTTTCCAGTTTTCCATCTGCCTGACTGGGAAATTCTACCCTACGATCATTTTTCACCACATCAGGATATTATTTCTGAACGATTACATACGCTACATCAGCTGCTTCATCTACAAACTGGCTTATTAGTTATCCCTATTACCACGCTGATGCAACGACTTGCACCAAGAGAATTTTTGCATCAACATTCATTATCACTAAAACAGCAACAAA
The DNA here is from genome assembly GCA_030430875.1 of Gammaproteobacteria bacterium. GTDB lineage: Bacteria > Pseudomonadota > Gammaproteobacteria > Pseudomonadales > JAUIKI01 > JAUIKI01. Next base: position 11,934 of record JAUIKI010000012.1, read on the forward strand.
AAATCAATTTAGCACAATTTCGACATCAATTAATTCATGCAGGTTATCGGTCAGTTGAAACTGTGTATGAACATGGTGAATTTGCTAATCGTGGCTCAGTGATAGATATTTTCCCTATGGGAAGCAATATGCCTTATCGAATTGACTTATTTGATGATGAAATTGAGAGTTTACGTATTTTTGATTCTGAAACACAGTGCACTATTGAAAAAATTGAACAAATTAAGTTGATTCCTGCTAAAGAATTCCCTCTGGATGACTTATCAGTCAAGCGATTTCAACAGCAATTTTCTGATCAATTTGATGTGCACCCCAGGCATTGTCCAATTTATCAAGACATCAGTCAAAAAATTCCATCAGCAGGTATTGAATTCTACCAACCTTTATTTTTCGATAAAACCGAAACGCTATTTGACTATCTTCCCAAAGAAAGTAATTTTTTTCTTGTCGATGATTTAAGTTCTGCAGCCAATCATTACTGGCAACAAATTAATACGCGATTTGAATCACTAAGGGGACAAATTGAACGACCACTTCTGCCTCCTGAAAAATTATTTTTAACAGAAAGCGCTATCTTTTCTGAATTAAAAAAATTCCCTAAAATCTCGACAAAAATACCTGTTTCAAAAACAGAAAATGCATTTGATTTTGAAGTGAATGTGTTGCCAAAAATGATAATTGACCATCATCAATCGCAGCCATTTAATGCATTAATATCTTTTTTAAACCAATCAAACTATCAAGATTTTTTTATACTGTTTTGTGTTGAATCGCTTGGTCGACGTGAAAGCTTATTACAACTGTTAAAGAAAATTGATATAAAACCTGATATCTACGCTTCTTGGCAAGAATATTGCGATGCCCCAAACAAGAACACCACGGGCATTATCATAACCCCTGTTGCTAATGGTGCTATTTTTAATCAGCAAAAGTTGATTTTAATCACAGAAAATGAGCTGTTTGGTCGCAGCATTGTTCAACGTTCCAGAAAACAACGGGCGAAAGATAACACTGATTTATTAGTAAAAAGTTTAACTGAACTAAGGGTCGGCGATCCAGTTGTGCATGAAGATCATGGCGTAGGTCGCTATCTCGGACTGCAAACACTTGACGTTGATAATCTTTCAACTGAATTTTTATCTCTTGAGTATGCTGATGAAGCAAAACTTTATGTGCCTGTTTCTTCTCTACATTTGATTAGTCGCTATGCGGGTGTTGACAAAGAAAATGCACCACTCAATCGGTTAGGCTCAGAACAATGGTCTCGTGCAAAACGTAAAGCCATGGAGAAAATTCATGACACTGCCGCTGAATTACTGGATATTTATGCAAAACGTGGTGCAAAACAGGGTTATCGTTATGCAATAAATCAACAGGATTACAGCAGATTTTGTCAAGGGTTTCCATTTGAAACGACAGAAGATCAACAAAAAGCGATTGATGCTGTCCTGGATGATATGCAAAAATCCACCCCTATTGATCGATTAATTTGTGGTGATGTTGGTTTTGGTAAAACAGAAGTTGCCCTACGTGCAACATTTATTGCTGTTGCTAATGATAAGCAAGTTGCAATCTTGGTGCCCACCACATTACTGGCTGAACAACATTACGAACGTTTAACTGATCGATTTGCCGATTGGCCTGTTAGAATCGCAGCTATTTCACGATTTAAATCTCTCAAGGAACAGCAGACAATTTTAAGTGAGTTGGAGTCTGGAACAATAGACATTATTATCGGCACTCATAAGCTGTTGCAAGCAAATATAACGTTTAAACGATTAGGGCTATTAATTATCGATGAAGAACATCGTTTTGGAGTTAGGCAAAAAGAAAAAATCAAAGCATTACGAAGTGATATTGATATTATCACACTAACGGCAACACCTATTCCTAGTACACTAAATTTTGCTTTATCTGGGTTGCGAGACTTATCCATTATCGCAACGCCACCTGAGCGTCGACTGGCCGTCAAAACATTTGTGTCAGTACAAAATGATGACGTTATTAGAGAAGCTATACAGCGTGAATTATTGCGTGGAGGACAAATTTATTATCTTCATAATGACGTTAAAACCATAGAAAAAACCAGTGAGAACTTACGAGTCTTATTGCCAGATGCGCGAATTGGAGTGGCTCATGGTCAACTGCCTGAAAAAGAACTCGAACGAGTCATGGCAGAGTTTTATCACAAACGCTTTAATGTTCTTGTTTGCTCTACAATTATTGAAACTGGAATTGACATTCCAAGTGCTAATACAATCCTAATAGAACGTGCGGATAAATTTGGAT
>JAUIKI010000269.1 GCA_030430875.1 Gammaproteobacteria bacterium
TTTGTAATCGAGATAAAATCATGGATTTCGCCTATGACACAAATGTTTATGTGAGTGATAGAACGATTGATAGTCACATTAGGCATATTCGCCAGAAATTTTCTGACGTTGGCTGTCAAACTATTCTAAATACGGTTCATGGGGTTGGATATAAAATGGGGCTGTGCACATAAACACGAAACGACATTTTCAAGCCAGATTCAGATTACGAACAATTTTTTTCATTGTCACTTTGACCGTACTATTATTGCCACTTGCAGGCATTATATTTTTGCGCATTTATGAAAATGAATTGGTTCGTCAAACAGAAGCAGAGCTAATAGCACAAGCTGCTTTTCTTTCCGCAGTATATCAAAATACCTTAATAGATGAAAAAATAAACCAACATGTTTATGGTGTTACTGTCACACCTATTGTTAAATTGGATAAAAGCACCACGCTAGATCCCATTTTACCAACACTGGATTTAAATCGTGTAAAAGTATTACCACAACGACCTGATGGGCTAATACCCACAGACCTCCCAGACCCAATAGCGATTGCAGCTGGCCTGGAAGTTTTAAAAATAATTGTAGATGCCCAAAAAACGACATTGGCTGGTATGAAAGTGCTGGATTACCAAGGAATTGTTGTGTCAGGTAGATTTGAGGTTGGACGTTCATTTGCTCATCTTCCTGAAATACAACAGGCACTAAAAGGCAATTATTACAGTGTTCTGAGAGAGCGTATTTCTGATTCGCCTCCACCAAAAATTGCATCAATTAGCCGCGGAACGGGAATTAGAGTTTTCATTGCATACCCCATTATGAGAGAAAATAGATTATGGGGTGTTGTCCATTTATCAAGAACACCAAAAAATGTATTAGTGCACCTCTATGCCGAAAAAGAAAAAGTTTTCTTATTTAGTATTTTTATTTTAGGGTTAGCTGTTTTTATTGGATTATTTACTGCAAACATGGTGTCTCGACCCATTGCACGGCTCATTGAGAAAATCAAACATGTTTCTCAAGGGGATCGGTCGTCAATTACTCCTCTAAAATCACCTGGATCACTAGAAGTGCAAATGCTATCAGAAAGTTTTATGAAAATGGCAAGCATTCTATTTGATCGCATGGATTATTTGAAAGAATTTGCCATGCATATTTCCCATGAATTTAAAACACCGGTAACAAGTATTCAAGGTTCTGCAGAGTTATTGCAAGATCACTTAGACGAAATGGATGCATCCGAAAGAAAAAAGTTTTTAGCAAACATTATTTCTGATGCCCAACGATTACAACACTTAGTAAAACGATTATTGGATTTGGCTCGGGCAGATAATATATTGCCAGGAAATGAATCAATTGAACTGCATCAATTACTAAAGAAGTTACAAGCAATATACCTAGAGAAAAATCTTGAAATCATAGTTGAAAACATTGACTCGAGTTCAGTTGCAATGTCAGAAGATAATCTCACTATAATTTTACAAAATTTGTTCGATAATGCCATGCAGCATGGTGCAACGCGAGCTAATATTTCAGCAAAGAAAGATGAAAACAAGCTGAAATTAATCGTTTCAGATAACGGCAAAGGAATATCTAAAGCGAATAAAGAGAAAGTATTCACGCCATTTTTTACAACGAAACGAAATGAAAATGGTACTGGGCTAGGGTTAGTTATTATCAAATCACTGCTTGAGAAGCATGGAGGCAGCATTCAGGTTGCAGATAAAATGCCAGAAGCAGGCGCAACATTCATACTCTTTATTCCTGTTGTTTGCTAAGTCACGATACTAAAGTTGAGACCATTGCATTAAAGGGCAATGGTCTCTATTCATTTAAAAACCATATCATAACCTGAGTCCATCAGTCTATGATATATCAATGTTAATTATTTTAACAACCATTACATGGAATAGGCTTGAGAAGAAATATTTCATAAGCGCCAATATCGACGTTATTTCCTTGAGGCCGTGCAAAACCACGCTGATCAGCATCAATGCTTTTGATAGCTATACCAGCATCAATCGCTGGACTGTTGTAAGACAAGAATGGGTACGAGTCGGACCACCATTCTTTTGCAAAGGACCCAGCAATGGATCAACGCCTACTAGGTCGGTCAATGGGGATAACTGACATGTTCTGTCACTATCCAAATTACCTTTCTGGGTGACGATTTTAAAGTCACCATATTGGTGACCTCCACAGTCTACTTTGCTCGCTTGTTTGGCAATGATGGTGTTGTATAAATTAATTGTGGAATATCGAGCAGCAAAGATTCCGCTCGATGTGTAGCCTTTATCAAGATTGACCGTTCCATTGTTGGTAATCGTGCTGTGAATAATATCTACGAAAGTTTCACGAGTATTATACTGGTCATATTGATTTGGTTCAGATCCAAAGACAGCGCCAGCTTCACCATTACCACTGATGTTTGAATTGACCACATTCACATTAATTTGATCATGAAATACATTACCGCTTACTACTGCCAGCCCAAGGTGTCTGTTATTCGACATAGTAGAATTGGTAACATCAACATTAACTGGATCATTAGCTGCATAAATATAAACCCCGTTGGCACCTGTGCCAAGACCATCAGATGTAGCACCATCAAAGGTGGAATTTTTGATAG
>JAUIKI010000270.1 GCA_030430875.1 Gammaproteobacteria bacterium
AGAGACGTAGTGAGTTTTTTGAGAAAACGCTTACGGTAAAGTGATCCTAGGCCTTGATCCATTTTATCAGCACTAGGGCTTAGTAAAAATGGTGCTGAAACGGCAACGGCTCCACTGAGTTCCGAGCGATGTGTGGATTCTCCAAGCCATTTAAGCAATACATTTCCACCCAGAGAAAAGCCAACAGCAAAGTGAGGCGTATTTGGTTCACGTTCCATTAATACACGATAGACAAAGTTGAAATCACTTGTTTCGCCAGAATGATAGGTCCTGGCAGAATGATTCGGTTCACCGCTGCAGCCTCTGAAGTTCATGACAACACTTCGCCAGCCCATTTGTGATAAGGTGTTTTGCAGCCCAATTACATAGTTTGAGTCTGAAGACCCTGTTAGGCCATGCAGAATGATCGTAATGGGTGTGGAATCGTTGCCAGCAGCCCAATCTAGGTCAATGAAGTCATCACCAATGCTAAGACGTTCGCGTCTGCGGTTTAGTTTTTGTGGTTTCCTCAGGAGTGATGACCAAATAGTTTGTAAATGAGCTCCTTTTAACCACCAGGGTGATTTGAATTGACTGTCCTTAATCATAAGCATCCTAGTATACGTATTGCCACAGTCCAAAATTGACTTGTCCTGCCCTGGCTTTTCGATAGTTTTCCCATGGGAGATTTAATGATAATTCTCGATTTGATTCAACATATAAAAATGCTTCTTTACTTAAGACATTTGCTTGGATTAATAATTCCACGCATTCCAAGCTTAGATTTTTATCAAAAGGTGGATCAAGAAAGATGATGTCGAAGGGGGTGAGTTGAGAGTTTTGTTGAGCTGCCAGCCAATGGAGAGCATTTGTGTTTTCGACGGCTGCTTTTTTGGTTAAGTCTAATTTTGCAAGTTGTTGATTGATTTGTTGGCAAGCTGTGCGGTCAGAGTCTATAAACTGCACAAAACCTGCTTGTTGTGATAGTGCTTCAAACCCCAAAATGCCACTGCCTGAAAATAGATCTAGGCATCTTGCTTGTGTGATTCGAGGGCGCAGCCAATTGAATAATGTTTCTCGAACTCGATTTGGTGTTGGGCGAATCATTGAATTGTTAGGAAATGAAATTTTGCGTCCGCGAAATTGACCAGATTGAATTTGAAGTTGGTTGGGGCTGAATTTCATGGCGATGAGGTGTTTGTGTTTCCAACAGTAATCAATGTCATTTGGTTATCGTCAAAATAGCGATTCGTTATTTCAGCAACTTGCTTTAAATCAACAGTAGCAATTTTTTTCAGGAAATCACTTGTGAAATCGGTGGGTAAGTTATAGAAACCTACAGCGCTTAAGTGGCCAACTAGTTGCTCATTACGTGCCAGCCCAAATGGATAGCTTTTTAATATGTGCTGCTTTATTTGATCGAGTTCTGCGGTTGTCGGCGGTGTTTCCTTAAATTCAATCAGCGTTTTTTTCACTAAAGCAATGGCTTGATTGAGCTGATGATTGCTGGTTTGGAATGTGATCATCAGTGGGCCATTTGTTTGCATTGGAATGAAACTGCTGGTGATATTGTAGGTTAATCCATGGATTTCACGTAGGTTTTTGCCGAGTAAGGATTGAGTGGAATTTCCACCGAGTAGGCTATTTGTCACATAAAGTGCTGGATAATCAGGGTGTTGACGATCGATGGCTGTGCGGCCAAATATTACGGCTGTTTGTGAGGTTGGATATTCAATATGTTGGGTGATTTTTGGGCTATCTGATGGTTTAGGCAGTGTGCTGGCAGGTTCTCCCGCAGACATTGCTTGTGTTATTTTTGCAGATATTGCTTGTGCTTGAGCTGTTGAAATATCGCCTACGATGGCAATGACTAAATTTTTTGCTACATAAAATTGTTGGAAAAACTGCCGAATATCATGTTTAGTAATACGATCAAGCGACTCTTTATGCCCAAATTGAGGTGTCGCATAGGGGTGGTTTTTATAGATGACTTGATAAAAATAGTTCTCTGCAATTTTTTGTGGTGATTGTTGTTCATAAGCAATTGCAGCCGCTAATTGTTGCTTGATGCGTTTAATTGCTTCGGGTGGGAAGCTTGGTGTGGTAGCTATTTCACCGACTAGATTAACGTTGGCGGTGAGTTTGCTAATTGTTGATAGTGAGCGCATTCTCAATATAGCCATATCGCGATAGGACTCTAATGTGATTTTAGCGCCGTTAGTGTCAAGTTGAATTGCAAGTTCTTGACTGGTTTTTTTCAGTGTGCCTTCAGCTAATAGCTGGTTTGTCAGGTAGGCAAGTCCTGGTAACTCTACATCTCTAGCAGCGCCTGCATTGAATGTCAGCTGAATGTCTACGATAGGTAGACCTTTGCGGTGAATGAAGTGAACAGTAGCACCTTGTGGTGTTTTCCATCGCTCAATTGGCAGGTTAATGGAGGCATTATTAACTGACGTTTCATCGAGATTTTTTGGCTTGATCGATGTGCAGGCATTTATGAAGACTAACAATAAGAAGCAAAGAGTTAAGCTGAATTTTGAATGTGTGTGCATATTATTTTGGTTCTGGCTTGGGTTGAGTATTTTGTGGGATAAGTGTTGCTTGTGTCATGGTTTGCGTGTCTA
>JAUIKI010000271.1 GCA_030430875.1 Gammaproteobacteria bacterium
CAATGATGCACATCGATTAATTGAAGAGTGTATGTTGTGCGCGAACGTAGCAGCAGCGCGCTTTTTAAAGCAACATAATTTACAGGGAATATACCGTATTCATGACAGCCCTAAAGATGAGAAGCTTGATAATGTGTTGCAATTTTTGAGTGAACTTGGTCTTGGTTTCAAAGGTAGGCGCAAGACCTTGAAAGCAAAAGATTTCCAGTCTTTTCTAAGTAAAACTAAGGGAAGACCAGATGCGCATTTAATTCAAACTATTTTACTGCGCTCCATGAGTCAAGCAGTTTACTCGCATCAAAATATTGGACATTTTGGGCTTTCATATCCCGCTTATACTCATTTTACCTCACCGATACGCCGTTATCCTGATCTTATGGTTCATCGAGCAATTCGTTCAATTATTCATGGTCGCAAAGCAAGTAAGGCGGTTCAACAAATTAAAGGCGTTAAAAAAATTGCGAAAAAACATATTTACCCATATTTAGCGAAAGATTTAATTGAGATAGCGCAGTATTGCTCGATGACAGAGAGGCGAGCTGATGATGCAACACGCGATGTTATTAGTTGGCTGAAATGTGAATATGTCGAAGATAAAGTTGGGCAGGAGTTTAATGGTGTAATTTGTTCGGTGACAGGGTTTGGGATTTTTGTTGAGTTGCAAAATGTTTTTGTTGAAGGTTTGGTGCATGTTTCAGCGCTGAATAATGATTATTATCATTTTGATCCAGTTAAGCATCGCCTTAAAGGTGAGCGAACTGGCACAACTTATCATTTAGGTGATGCTGTTAAAGTTAGGGTTGTACGGGTTATCGTGCATGAAAGAAAAATTGATCTTGAATTGGCTGAAACACCAAGAAAAAAAATCGCAACAAACTCAAGGAAAACTAAGCCAGCCTCGCGTAGGCGTCATAAGAAGCGCTGATATTGCTATGGAGAAATTCACTGTTATTTATGGGATTCATTCTGTTGCTGAGTTGATTCATACATCGCCAACACGTGTCCGCACACTTTATTATGTTGCAAAGCAAGCACTGTCCGAGCGAGTGACTGCTTTGCTCGCCAATGCAAAACAACAGAATATCTCATGTTGCGAGTTAACTTCTAAACAGTTTATTCATCAATTCCCACATTTGGAAACGCTGAATCATCAAGGTGTGGTTGCTGAAGCTAAAATAAAGTTGGCGCAGTCATATTCTGTTGCTGATATTGTGAGAAAGTCTTCTTCTCCACCAGTTTTTTTGATTTTGGATTGTATTACTGATCCACATAATTTGGGAGCTTGTTTGCGAAGTGCAGAGGCAGCTGGTGTCAGTGCCGTGATTGTACCAAAAGATAAGTCAGTTAAAGTGACAGATGTTGTGCGTAAAGTTGCCTGTGGTGCGGCAGAGTTGGTTCCAGTAATAACGGTGACGAATCTTGTAAGAACCATGCATGAATTGCAAGATTTAGGTGTTTGGATTATAGGGATGGATGCTGGTTGCGATCAGCCGCTTTATTCGCAAGATTTAACCGGAGCAATTGCATTAGTATTAGGTTCGGAAGGTAAGGGGATGCGTCAACTCACTCGAAAATCTTGTGATTTTGTCACATCAATCCCAATGATTGGAACGCTAAATAGTTTGAATGTTTCAGTGGCTGCTGGTATTTCATTATTTGAAGTGACTCGCCAACGTTTGCAGCACAAATAGGGTGATTTTTGATGATTTTCTCTTTTTTTAGTGCAAAGGTCTCATATTGAGCGTGTTCATTTTAGTGGTTTTGTTATTTGCGAATTAATCGAATAATGAAAAGCAACAAAAGTGCGCCAAGAAAGGCAATTAGCAGATTATCTAATATTGCAATTCGAAAGAGAGATAGACCAATAATGCTGTTGAGATAACCGCCAATAATTGCTCCAATACAGCCCACCAATAAATTACTGAGAAGTGATTTATTGCTACCTTTAGTGATTTTGTTTGCAAGCCATCCTGCAGCCAAGCCAATTAATAAAAATAGAATTAAACCTTCGATACTCATTATTGATTTCCTTGCCATGTTTGTATGTCGATAGGATAGTGTAGTTATTCACTGATGGCAACTGGGCTAATGATTTAGTGTGACTCGACGCCATTATTTTATTCATCTGCTTCTTGGTAACCATCCGGTGGCGTTAACGAAAAGTTGAGAGGTTTCTTTTTCTCTTCCTGAATTCTCACGTCTATGGGATCCCATCCTGGTAGGTAGTACTCAAAATTATCCTCATTTACAAGGTAGGTGAGATATTTTGTTTCATTTCCATCATCCGATGTTTCAGTATAGCCTAAGGTTGTGAGTTCCCAATAGCCTTCTTCTTCTGATATTTTGTAGGCTTTTTCAGTATTATTTATCTGAAGGTTCACATAAACATAGCTGCCATCTTGGAATCTCTCTATTTCCCAATATTCTTGCCATTCTAATGCTTCGCCTAATTCATCGACCTCTCCAGCACCATACCATGTGCCAACCAAGGCTTTTTTAGCTTCTTCTATATCAGACTTAAGGTTTGGTTTTTCGCATGCAGTCAAACATGCAATCAAAACAGTAATGAGAGTAAATAAGATGGTTTTTTTCATCGGT
>JAUIKI010000272.1 GCA_030430875.1 Gammaproteobacteria bacterium
AGAAATTGGCAACAAAGAGATTGGCGCAGAGGCAATTGTTGCACACAACGGCTCATTCATTTACCACGGCAACCGCGATATTTTGAGCAGTTATCTTTCGTTGTACGACGTTGATTTTCAAAAAGCGACTGAACTAAAAAAACAAAATTATTCTAGTGCAGACATGAATAAAATATTGTTTGAACATTATCTTCATAAATCTGCTGATGATGCGTGGGTTTACTTGGAAAACATTGCTATCACCAATTGGCTACTGGGTATCGCCTTTCAAGAAAAAATTGATATTCCCGTTGCTCATGTTTTGAATCAATCAATATGGATCATCATTGCATTCATGATTTTTGCCTACCTGGGCATCACACTTCTGCTACGTAGGCTGCAGCAAAATAATTTTATGAATAATATGCTTTCACTTACCATTGTCCTGGCGGTTGGCAGCATGAGCCTTTGGAGTATTTTGCATAACCGTAGTTGGACACCGGGTGCAGATATTCTTGAGGTTTCAGACAAGGCAACGCTGCATAAATTTCTTGATGACACAAATCAATACATCACCACACGTGGGGGCAAAAAACTCATTCCACTCAAAACCGGTTTAGAAATTAATGCGCTTGATATTGAAAGCAGAAAATCACTCGGTGTGCACGCTGATATGTGGCTCCGCTTTAATAAAGAACGCCACCAAAACATTATTCCTAAGGATGGCCAACTTCCACCGATTACTATCACACAACATGAAAAATTTACTCTGGAGGAAACATCACGCAAAGATGATGGAAAATATGTCATCATTAATTACAAAATTGCAGCAGATCTGGATCAAACCTTTGACTATAAGCAGTATCCATTTAACAAATTGCCACTCCTGTTTGAGCTTACCTACAATCAAAAAAAGCACCCCGTCATTTTAGTTCCTGACCTTACGGCCTATGAAACAAAAGAAAAAGATGCTCTTTTGTGGATTGATAAAAAGCTCAAAATTCAAGGACACAGTATCACACAGTCATTCTTTAGCTTTGAGCAAAAAGTACCAACCATTTCAAAAACAACCATGGACCCATCACTTGAATCGTTTGGTAGAAATCTGCAATTTAATATTTTGTTACAACACAATATCTTTGATGACTTCATTGCCTACATCTTACCAATTCTTGTTACCTTCTTAGCAATATTTGCCATCTTGTGGATGGATGCTGATGATAGAATTAAAGCATACACAGGGCTGCTGTTTACCACCTTATTGATTCAAAAGACATTGCGTGATTCATTTCAGATTAATGAAATTATTTACCTCGAATATTATTTCTTCTTCATCTACGCCACGCTGCTGGTATTCATTGTCTTCTCAATTTATGTTCAGCTCTCTAAAAAATTGGAACAACGTGAAGATGATTTGGCGCATCCGGTAAAACTCATCTACTGGCCAATACAGCTGTGTATGTGGTTCATTTTAACCATGCTTGTTTTTTATCATTAAGATTCATCATCTAGACTCACGTCCCTCAATGCATCACCTAGTTCCTCAGCATTGCCACACTCCCTCTTCCTTCTTCTCTGGTGGCGTGCCTTGCAGATATAAACATCTGATAGGTCATACTCGCTGAGCGTAATTGCAGCAAAATCTTTAAAACTTTGACACTTCTGAACTCGCTGCAAAACCTTTTTAAGTATATCTCTTACCAAGAATTGTATTTGACGTTCTTCTGGACAATGCTGGTTATAAGCGTTACTTACATTAGATTGCGCTTTCGTCCAAAGCTTATCATCAAAGTTTATTGTATCCATAATATCCAGACAAAAGCCATAGGGAAAAGCGAGAAAAATCTCATCTTTTTTATCAAATTTATAACCCTGAAAAGATTGAATAACAGCATCACACAATTCATCAAACGATTTCAATCTCTCCGCGGTATTTATATTGCTATAACCATGACTCAACCCAGCCCAGTTTAAATACGCCTTAGAGAGAAAAGTCCATGCTGCAGGAATCACTACATTTTCCTGCAACCTCATACATACAAGGCTATAGACCTGAATAAAAATTAAATCCCTCATCATTGAAGAAATATTTTTTGTTGAAGGATGTTTACCTGTCCTCCTCTTAAGTCCATCTCTGCGAAAAAGATAATTAAGTGCAGGATTATAACCCTCTAAACTTGCCAATGTTCCCATATGCTTCTTATATTCCTGATGCCACTTTGAATAATCAGAATAACCCCGTAAAATAGTAATGATCTTACCCGGCTGAGTTACAGCCCATTCTGCTACTTGTTCGTCACTAATTTTTTTAAACGATGTAACTTTAGAAACGACTCTTTGCAACATTGCCTGCGATGTATTGGAATACATACAACATAAAAAAATTGGGAATAAATATTTAATTCTCACGATTCTCCTTTTTTTTAAGTAATTTTCAAAAAATCTGTGGCTTAATTTTTAGCAAATAAACAACCGCAGATGTCATGCTGAGCTTGTTTCTCAGCATCCAAATATGATTCCTTATTTGTTTTTACCAAGGAATTATATTTGGACCCTGAAAAGCAAGTTCAGCGATTATCTTCAAAGTCAAATAATTTTTAACAACTCCAAGT
>JAUIKI010000273.1 GCA_030430875.1 Gammaproteobacteria bacterium
AACCAAAAGAGGTTTAATGCTGGAAGGTGAATTCCGCTATTTACAGCCCAATTACTCAGGTGAAATTGGTGCTGCATTTTTGCCGAGTGACAGCGAATACGATCACGAAAATCGTTGGTTGTTGGGCTGGTTGCATCAGAGTGATCGACAAAATCGCTGGATTACCCAAGTTGATTTCACTCGTGTCAGTGATGAAAATTACTTCAGTGATTTAGACACCAGTTTGAATTTTAGTAGTCAAACGCATTTATTGCAGCAAGGAGAGACGGTCTATCGAGGAGATCATTGGGATTTGACCGCTCGTGTTGAAAGTCGCCAGACTATTGATGAAACTATTTTAGATAGCAATGAGCCTTATAATCGCTTGCCACAAGTTTTGTTTAGCGGGGTATGGCCAGCAAAAAATTATCCGGTTGAATATCTTATGCAAGCGGAATATGTTTACTTTGATCGTGATAATCATAATTTGCTTGGTGATGATAAAGTGATTGGGCATCGATTGCATCTTGAGCCAGGGGTTCGCTTCCCATTTGTGGCAAACTGGGGATACTTTACACCTGAGGCAACATTTAACTACACGCAGTATTTCTTGGATGATCAGTTGCCTGATGTTGATGATAATCCGTCGCGAGCGCTGCCAGTATTCAGCGTTGATAGTGGGCTATATTTCGATAAAATGTGGGAGACAGCCAGTGGTGGATTGTTCACGCAAACGTTGGAACCAAGACTTCACTATCTCTATGTTCCGTTTGAAAAGCAAAACGATATTCCATTGTTTGATACAGCAGACATGACATTTAGTTATGACCAACTTTTCCGAGATAATCGCTTTGCAGGAGAAGATCGCCTTGGTGATAGTAATCAGTTAACGTTGAGCATGACAACTCGAATCATCGATGAAAACACCAGTCAAGAGCGTCTGAAAGTGAGTATTGGTCAAATTTTTTATTTTGATGATAGAGAAATCACCCTAACAGGTAATGCCGATGATGAAAAAACGCATGATGATCGTTCAGCATCTGCGGTTGCAGGCGATGTTGTTTATCGTGCAATAAATGATTGGTATGTCTATGGTGATATTTTGTGGGACCCGTATGACAATGAAGTTGATCAAAGTAGCATTGGGTTGCGCTATCATCCGGATGATAATCATATTATTAATCTTGGTTATCGCCGACGCTTGGATACGTTTGATCAGGAAACCATTGAGCAAACTGATGCATCAATAATATGGCCACTTGTAGATCGTTGGAGTGTCATTGGTCGTTGGAATTACGATCTCGATCGTTCGCGAACCATCGAGACAATTGGTGGTCTAGAGTATGAGGCATGTTGCTGGCGAGTCAGGATGCTGTATCGTCAGTGGGTGGATTATGACGATTTAACAGGTGACAATGATCAAGGAATATTTTTGCAAGTCCAGTTAAAGGGCTTGGGTGGTTTGGGTAATCAAGTGAATGGTGTCTTAGATAAAGGCATTTTAGGTTTTCGAGAGAGAGAAGAGAATGATAATTTCTAAACGATACAGTCAAATAGTTTTTTTAGTTGCAACGTTGGTTGGGTTTTGCATGCAAAGCCATGCAGAGGTTCAGTCATTAGATCGTATCATTGCCATTGTTGATGACGATATAATCATGGAGAGTGAAGCGCGAACGCGATTGACCATGGTTCGCCAACAGTTGATGCAGCAAAATACACCGCTTCCTCCTGAGCACGTGTTAACTCAGCAGGTGCTAGAGCGATTAATTATTGAAAGTGTTCAGTTGCAACTTGCAAATCGCGCAAATATTACAATCGACAATGCTGTTTTGACAAGGGCTGTTGAAAATGTTGCAAAGCAAAATAGATTAAGTCTAGATCAATTCAGAAAAGCTTTGGCAAAGGATGGTATTTCGTTTAATTCGGTGCGCGATCAAATTGAAACAGAGTTATTAATAAATCGTGTGCGAGAGCGTTTTGTGAATGGACGCATCAAAATTACTGAAAGTGAGTTGGATAATTTTATTAATTCTGAATCTGGAAAACTGCAAACCTCAGCAGATTATCGATTGGGGCTAATTTTTCTGCCTTTTCCAAAACAGCCAGATGAAACCTTTATTAAGAATCAAGAAAAGCTTGTCGAAGAAATTTATAAAAAATTACAAAAAGGAGCTGATTTCCAGCAGGTTGCAGTGTCAAGCTCTCGGGGAGATACTGCGCTGAAAGGTGGTGATATTGGTTGGCGTAAACTAGCACAATTACCTGAACAGTTTGCTGATATTGTTTCTGCACTTAATGTTGGTGAAATTTCAAAACCAATTCGAACGAATATGGGAATTCATATTTTTAAGTTGCTGGATTTGAGGGGGAATCAAGGGCAGTTAATTGCGCAAACGCGAGTGCGACATATTTTACTCAAAACCAATATTATTCGAGATGAAGCGCAAGCAGAGATTGAAATAGGCAAATTGCGAGAGCAAATTCTTGCTGGTGATTCATTTGATAAATTGGCTAAAAATCATAGTGATGATGTTGGTTCAAAACAAAATGGTGGTGAGCTGGAGTGGGTTAGTCCAGGTCAGTTAGTGCCTGAGTTT
>JAUIKI010000274.1 GCA_030430875.1 Gammaproteobacteria bacterium
AGAAACAAGTTAGAGTTTTGCAATTGATCAATGCCTATCGATTTCGCGGTCACCAAAGAGCGAAGCTTGATCCGCTTAATTTGCTGAAACCTCAAGATATTCCTGACTTAAATCTTTCCTATCATGGTTTGTCAGAAGCCGATCTTTCCACAAGTTTTCAAACTGGATCATTTTATATTGGTTCTCCAGAAACGACACTGGGTGAAATTTTGGATGCGCTGGAGCAAACATATTGTTCTTCAGTTGGTGTTGAATACATGCATATTGTCAACACAGGTGAGCGTCGATGGATACAGCAGCGTTTAGAAGGCGTTCGTTCACATCCAGAGCTTGATAAGTCAGAGCGAATTCACTTGTTGGAGCGTTTGACTGCGGCTGAAGGGTTAGAAAAATATTTAGGCACTAAATTTCCAGGAACTAAGCGGTTTGGTTTGGAAGGTGGCGAAAGCTTGATTCCTTTGCTTGATAGCATAATTCAACGTTGTGGCTCATATGGTGTGCAAGAAATTGTATTGGGAATGGCTCATCGTGGTCGTTTGAATGTGTTAGTAAATATTTTGGGTAAACGACCTTCTGGACTTTTTGAGGAATTTGAAGGTAAAGCTGAATTGATAGCGGGTTCTGGTGATGTAAAGTATCACCAAGGTTTTTCGTCTAACTTGATGACGCCAGGTGGTGAGTTACATCTTGCTTTGGCGTTTAACCCATCACATTTGGAAATTGTTTCACCTGTTGTTGAAGGGTCGGTGCGTGCGCGTCAAGATAGACGCAAGGATTCGCTAGGTGATCAAGTGGTTCCAATTAGCATTCATGGTGATGCTGCATTTGCAGGTCAAGGTGTGGTGATGGAAACCTTTCAAATGTCACAGACTCGTGCTTACAAAACGGGTGGCACGATCCACATTATTGCGAATAATCAGATTGGGTTTACAACCAGTAATGCAGAAGATGCTCGATCTACAGATTATTGCACTGACGTTGCCAAAATGATAGAAGCCCCCATTTTTCATGTGAACGCTGATGATCCAGAGGCGGTGTTATTTGTAACACGAGTTGCTCTGGATTACAGAATGCAGTTTAGACGAGATGTGGTCATTGATTTAGTTTGTTATCGGCGCCGTGGTCATAATGAAGCAGATGAACCTTCAACTACGCAGCCCTTAATGTATCAAGTGATTCGCAAGCACCCAACAGTGCGAGAAATTTATGCAAAAAAATTAATTACAGAAGAATGTTGTGATGAAAAAACCTCTGAGCGTTTTGCAAAAGATTATCGAGATTTTTTAGACAAAGGTATTCATGTAGTAAAGAGCTTGGTGACAGCTCCAAATAAATCATTATATGTTGATTGGTCTCCCCACCTAGGCCACGAATGGACTGCAAGAGCAAAAACAAATGTTGATTTAAAGTTATTGCAGTCATTAGCATCAAAACTTGAAGCGTTGCCGGAGGGTTTTGTATTGCAGCGCCAGGTTGCCAAAATTATGGAAGATCGTCAAAAAATGACGGTTGGTGCGTTGTATCTAAATTGGGGGTACGCAGAAATTATGGCGTATGCATCATTGTTAGCGGAAGGCTATTCTATTAGGTTGGTTGGTCAGGACAGTCGTCGTGGCACATTTTCACATCGTCATGCGGTGGTGTATAACCAAAAAGATGGTGCTGAATACCTTCCGTTAGAAAAAATAGCCAATAATAGCCGTATTGATATTTATGATTCCCTCTTATCTGAGGAAGCTGCGCTAGCGTTTGAGTATGGCTACTCAACCACAGCACCTAATGTGTTAGTTGTCTGGGAAGCACAGTTCGGTGATTTTGCCAATAATGCACAAGTGGTGATTGACCAATTTATTTCATCTGGTGAGCATAAATGGCAGCGACTGTGCGGATTGACAATGCTTTTACCGCATGGTTATGAAGGCCAAGGTCCTGAGCATTCTTCAGCTAGATTAGAACGTTTTTTGCAGCTATGTGCTCAACATAATATTCAGGTTTGTTTGCCAACGACGCCAGCACAAGTTTTTCATATGTTGCGACGCCAAATGATTCGTCCACTAAGAAAACCTTTGATTGTGATGACGCCAAAAAGTTTATTGCGACATAAATTAGCCATTTCAACCTTGGAGGAATTGGCTGATGGGTCATTTCAAACAGTTATTCCCGAAGTTGATGAATGCAATGCAAAATCAGTTAAAAAAGCCATTTTTTGTAGCGGTAAAGTATATTATGATTTGTATGATTACCGTAAAGCAAATGAAATAGAAAATGTTCCAATTATTCGGCTCGAACAACTCTATCCTTTTCCTGAGATTGCGTTAGCAAAAGCGTTATCACCTTATGAACAATTGAAAAAAGTCGTCTGGTGTCAAGAAGAGCCGAAAAACCAAGGAGTTTGGTATAACAGCCAACACCATATGCGACGAGTGTTAAATAAACAATATCGTCGTCATATTGAATTGAATTATGCCGGACGCAAACCGTCAGCATCACCTGCAGCTGGACATATGAGTGTTCATGTTAAAGAACAAGAAAGTTTAATTAAAAAAGCTTT
>JAUIKI010000275.1 GCA_030430875.1 Gammaproteobacteria bacterium
TTGGCAACTAGGGCAGCATTGTGTACTAATAAATTTTGCAAGCTCATCACGAACAGATTGTGAATCTGTTTCGTGATAACGTCGTTCTGTGTTTGGAATAATTCCTTCAAAACGATGAAAACGGTAGATAGTGTTACCTTTGTCGCTGGGAAAGCTGAAATCAATTTTTTCATCATCACTGCCATACAAAATAATTTTTTGAATTTTTTTCGGAAGTTTTTTAAATGACTTGTCGATATCAAAATCGTAGTGTTTTGCAAGACTGCGTAATAAATGGAAGTAGTAGGCATGACGAATATCCCAGCCGCGAATTGCGCCAGCAGCCATTGAAAGCTCTGGTCGAGTGACAATGCGTTCAGGATCAAAGAATTGTTTGATGCCTAGTCCATCACAATGATTACAGGCACCGGTTGGACTATTAAATGAAAATAGTCGGGGTTCTAATTCAGTAATACTGTACCCGCAAGTTGGACAAGCATATTTTGAAGAAAAAATTAATGGTTCTCGGTCAGGCTCATCCATGTAGGCGGCCATTACAATACCTTGAGTAAGGTTTGCAGCAGTTTCCAGTGATTCAGCTAAACGTACCTGGCTATCAGGCCGAATTTTAAGACGATCAACAACAACTTCAATGGTATGTTTTTTTTGTTTCTCCAAGGTTGGCATTTGGTCAAGTTCAATAATTTTTCCATTAATGCGAGCACGGATAAATCCTTTGGTATGAAGTTCAGACAATAGTTGTTGATGCTCACCTTTTCTTTCTTGAATAATTGGTGCAAGAATCATGATTTTGGTTTCATCAGGCAGAGCTAGCAGTTGGTCAACCATTTGAGTGACTGTTTGTGCGCTCAAGGCAGAGCCGTGTTCCGGGCAACGTGGTTCACCAGCTCGGGCAAACAACAGGCGTAAATAATCATAAATTTCGGTAATCGTGCCAACAGTTGACCGAGGATTATGTGATGTGGATTTTTGCTCAATAGAAATAGCAGGAGAAAGTCCCTCGATATGATCAACATCAGGTTTTTCCATCATGGAAAGAAACTGTCTGGCGTAAGTTGATAGTGATTCAACATATCGGCGTTGGCCTTCAGCGTATAATGTGTCAAATGCTAAGGATGATTTTCCAGAACCTGAAAGGCCAGTAATGACAATTAATTTGTCACGAGGTAGATCAAGGTCAATATTTTTTAAGTTGTGGGTGCGAGCACCACGAAGAATAATGGAGTCCATATTTGCATCTTGTTGAGTCAAAACGCGACATTTTAACATAGGGACTACCTAATAGATTCAAGTATTCTTGGTTAGCTAATTATTAGTGAACATGGATGGGGTAGTGGTGACCTATGTTTTATCATTATGAGTTTGTTTAATTAGCGACAAAGCTACAAATGTTTTGATGTATATTGAAATTTTATGTAAAACCTAACTGTTTAGATGATAAAATAGATGATTGGACACTTGATTTAGTTTGTTAGAAAACTAATATAACACACTGTATTAATTAATATTTTGAAAAATACAACTAGCGCAACAGCTTTTTCACCCCAAGAAAAACGCTCATTGACTGGAATTGCGAGCATTTATGCAACACGTATGCTTGGCCTTTTCATGCTGCTGCCTGTGCTTACTTTGTTTGCCCCCAACTATGCTGGCGCAACGCCGATTTTAGTTGGAATCTGTTTGGGGGTATATGGAATCAGTCAAGCCATATTTCAAATTCCTTTTGGAATGCTTTCTGATTTATTTGGGCGAAAGTTAATGATTAGTCTCGGATTGTTGTTATTTTTGCTCGGTTCCATCATCGCTGCCGTTTCAACATCAATTTGGGGGTTAATCATTGGTCGATTACTGCAAGGTGCTGGTGCGGTAGCGAGTGTATTAATGGCCTTGTTAGCCGATCAAACAAGTGATGCAGTCAGAACTAAAGCCATGGCTTTTATAGGGATGAGTATTGGTGGAAGCTTTTTCTTGGCTTTTTTAGTAGGCCCTATAATTGCAGATTATTTTTCACTTGCAGGACTCTTTTGGATTACAGCTGCTTTGGTGATGGTTAGTTTTCTTATTTTATGGTTCGTTGTGCCAAGCCTTCCTACGACAAAATCATTTACTGGTCATTTCAGTCGCTTGTCTGAGGTGGTTAAAAATAAAATGGTTATGAAGCTAACTGTTGGTGTGTTTTTCTTACATACACTCATTACGCTGTTATTTGTTGCTCTTCCAACATTGATCGTTAATCATTTCAATTGGTCAGTTAGTCAATTAGCCTGGTTTTATTTGCCAATTTTGAGCTTATCATTCTGCATTGCAGTACCTATGATGTTGTATTTGGAACGTAGAGGTAAAATAAATCTATTGTTTGGGTTGGCACAAATGGGATTATTTTTAGGTATGTTAATGCTATCCATTTTTGCAAAATCCACAACAGGATTAATATTAGCAACGTTTTTATTTTTTGTTGGTTTTCACTTGCTAGAAGCCATGTTGCCATCGTTGCTGAGCAAGCAGGTGACTGCAGACTCAAGAGGTGCAGCAATGG
>JAUIKI010000276.1 GCA_030430875.1 Gammaproteobacteria bacterium
GAACGACGTGATAGTAGCACGTCAAACAATAATTAATTTAAACACGTTACGAGCATCACCAGCAATGTGTTTAAATTTGATATTAACACTTTAGGCTGCCAACACAATTGTGCTGATTATTCATGCGTGAAAATCAACGTGATGGCAGCAATAAAAACACCCCCAGCACGACAATTTCTTCATCCCCTGAAATACGAGAACTTCGGCTGCTAAGCTACAACATTCAAGCTGGCATCGAAACGGATAAGTACCGACATTACATCACCAAAAGCTGGCAGCATGTACTGCCTTCCTCAAAGCGCATACACAACCTGCACCGCATTGCAAATACGGTAAAAGACTTTGATATAGTTGCTTTACAAGAAGCGGACGGTGGCAGTCTACGCAGTGGTTTCATCAATCAAGCCAAGTTTTTAGCACATGCTGCTAATTTTCCCTACTGGTACCAGCAAAATAACCGAAATGTCGGCAGGATTGCCCAATCAGGAAATGGGCTACTAAGCCGCTATGAGCCCTATCGATTAGAAGATCATCGCCTTCCAGCTACAATTCCTGGACGTGGTGCTATCATTGCATTCTATGGCAGCCCTAACCGCCCACTAGTGTTTGTTTTGTTACATCTGTCACTAGGGCAAAGGGCTCAACGCCGACAGCTAGCCTATATCCATGAAATCATTCAATCACATACAGATATTATTTTAATGGGTGACTTAAATTGCCAACTTGAAACATTAATTGCAAAATCACGTTTAAAGCACATGGATCTCTTGCTACCAGATGTAAACCAAGCACCTACCTTCCCAAGCTGGCGCCCACTGCGAGCAATCGACCATATTTTGGTAAGTCCAAGCATCACCATTAACCAAGTCACTGTTCTTCCTCACAGTATTTCTGATCACCTACCGATCGCTATGGACATCAAAATTTCATAATATCTGCATATTTAACAACATGTTATTGCTTTAATCCGATGTTATTTATAATAATGTATACCAGGATATCACTCACGCTCTGTAGGAAATATCTCACAAAGATTCTGGCAGACCTCTGATGGTGCTTGCTGTCTTCATTCTGTAATCTTTGCACCCTACCAATGTTTCTCTACGAAATGAATTGGCATGTTTTGACTGTCTCAGTCACCAATGAAATTACCAGAACCAAATTCATTGGTAATACATATTTTTTAACTAACTTAAGGTGCAAATCATGGAAAATGTAAAATCAATGTGTGATTCGTTAAATATGGGCCACAGCAATGAATTAAGCTTCTTCACAAGAATGGAAATTAAAGCAATGTTAGGCCATATTGATAAGCAAGCAATCACTGACCATTTTGTTAAATTGCAAAAACACCTACAATCTATTTCAAACCATTCAAGCAAATCATAGCCACTTTTTCAGCCACAAAAAATATATGGGTATAATATAAATACGCTGGATAAAACAATAAACTTACTTACTGTTTTGCGATAAGGGCCTTCAACTTACTAATAATCGATAAAACTTCATCAAGCACCCATCCGTCGGTTGAAGGGGCTACCTAGATAAAAATAAGAGAAGATCTTGCGAGGAATAAAAAATGGTGGGTCGTGATGGATTCGAACCATCGACCAATTGGTTAAAAGCCAACTGCTCTACCAACTGAGCTAACGACCCAAAAACTAAAGCCTGACATATTAACGCTTTACTGAAAAAAAACAAGGGGAGATTAACAAAATTATCTAACTTAAGGTCTTCGCAATGAAAGAAAAAATAGGGAAAGGATCATCAGATTAAGACACAAAGTGCAGGGAATAACAAGTTATTCCCCAATTATGCAACACAAATATAGAAGTTAACCATTTTTTTATAGCGGCTTTATTGTAAAAATTTCAACTTGTGTAATGGGTAGCATCTGCAATTCCAGCCTGCAAAAAACCCTGCTTACGTAACCGGCAGCTATCACACCTACCACAAGCATTACCCCTTTGATCAACTTGGTAACAAGAAATTGTTTGATGGTAATCAATTCCCAACCTCAATCCTGCTTGGATAATTTCTGCTTTACTCAGATGAATCAATGGGGCCTCGAAACGTATTCTTTCACCCTCAACTGCACGCTTAGTTGCTAAATTTGCCATTACCTCAAATGCATTGAGGTAATCTGGCCTACAATCAGGGTAACCTGAATAATCAACTGCATTCACACCAATAAAAATTGCATCAGCTTCAATAACTTCTGCATAGGCAAGCGCATTTGCTAAAAAAATAGTATTCCTAGCAGGGACATAGGTTGCTGGAATTCCAGAAGTTGCATGTTCCGGGACAGCAATGCTGATGTCAGTCAGTGCAGAACCACCAAAACCACCCAAATCAATAGTCAAAACTCGATGCTCAATGCATTGAAATAATTTAGCAATTTTCTCAGCTGCTTCAAGCTCAATCACATGACGTTGCCCATAAGCAAAACTCAAGGCATAACATGCATACCCCTGATTTTTGGCTATAGCCAAAACGGTAGTTGAATCTAACCCACCTGACAATAAAAT
>JAUIKI010000013.1 GCA_030430875.1 Gammaproteobacteria bacterium
GTAGAATTTTGTGCTTTGGTAGAATATAATGGAGGAAACGAACCCGAAATAAAATACATCAATACCAAAGAAGAGTGGTTTAGTAGCCCTAAGGATATCCCAGGTGGGCAGGGTCAGGTTATTCAATTTGCATCAAACTCTAAAAACCCAGATATTCTAATATCAGAAGAACAGCTATTCAGTTTGCAGCAGCGTTTATCAGAGCTTAATGATGTGCGTATTCTTCGTGTTATTTCTAAAGAAGATGCATTGCATGAGTTTAAGTCATACTCCTCATTTGGTTATGCGTTAGGTTATTTGACGGAAAATCCACTTCCTAATGTGATTGTGTTGAAGCCTGAGGGAGATGACTTTTCACTTAATCAGTTGGATAAAATTCGTGAGTCACTTGAGAAATTTTCACAAATTGATCAGATCCAAATGGATGTAACTTGGCTGCGACGGTTAAATAGCATGATTGATTTGGGGGAGAATATTGTCATTGTGTTAGCCGTTTTATTTGGTCTGTCAGTTTTGCTAGTGATCGGGAATACCATACGCTTGACTATAGAAAATCGTCGAGAAGAAATTATTGTTATTAAAATGGTTGGTGGAACAAATGCATTTGTTCGTCGACCATTTTTGTATATGGGAATTTGGTTTGGTTTGGGTGGGGGATTTACAGCTTGGGTATTAGTCAACAGCTGTCTGGTTTTATTGCGCCAACCTGTCGATCGATTAGTCGCACTTTATCAAAGCGACTTTCAAATGTTTGGTCTCGGTCCGGGTGCGACATTTACATTATTGGTTGCAAGTATTATGCTAGGACTCATTGGTGCTTGGCTTGCTGTTGATCGGCATATTAAAAACATTGAACCAACATAGTGAGACTCTTGCAATTTTAAAGATACAATGTAAAGAATGGCTGATAAAGATGCGCGTTTGTGTTGAAAAATTGGCCAATAGTTAGCTGTATATTTGTGTTTTGTACATTAGTATGAGTTTTTTCTCGTTTTCTATATATTGTTGCAAGAGTTCCATAGTTTCTGATTTTTTAGAGGTGAAACGTAGAGATGAAAATTATGTGTAATATTAAATTTTTTTTGATGTGTGTTTGTTTGATGCTGTCAGTAGTGGGTTGTGCGGGTCAGACGAATCCAGGTATGGAGAGACAGTGTGCACAGGGTTTGGATATAGCCTATCGTGAACTTGATTTTGCTAAAGCAAAGGGGTTTGGTGGAACAGTTGATTGGGCAAAAGCTGCCACATTGCTTGCTGCTGCAAAGACTCAACAGCAATTCGAAAAATATCCAAATTGTGTGGAAAAAGTAAAAAGAGCACGTTTTTATATTAAACGCAGTCAGGTTAGGCGTTAGACTACGATGATGAAACCACTCAAAAATAATCGGTTTATTCAGGCATTAGCTCGTAAGCCAGTCGATGCGACACCTATTTGGCTAATGCGACAAGCTGGACGATACCTGCCAGAATATCGCGAGCTGCGAGCTAGCGCAGGTGACTTTTTAGCGTTGTGTAAAAATCCAAAGCTTGCCTGTGAAGTGACAATGCAACCAATCAGACGATTTGAGCTGGATGCTGCGATTCTTTTTTCTGATATTTTGACAATCCCTGACGCAATGGGTTTGGGATTGCATTTTGTCAAAGATGAAGGGCCGCGATTCCATAAAAAAATTGATTCAAAAATTGCTGTTGATGAATTGTCTGTACCTGATATGCGTGAATCATTATCATACGTTTATGAAGCGATAGAGTGCATTCAAGTTGAGTTGGCTGGTGAAGTTCCGCTCATTGGATTTTCAGGTAGCCCCTGGACATTAGCAACCTATATGGTAGAAGGTCAAGCTAGTAAAGATTTTCGACATATCAAGCGATTTTTGTATCAAGAACCCGAAGCAATGCATCAATTGTTGGATAAGTTGGCTATTTCAGTAACAGAATATCTATATCAACAAATCCTTTCTGGTGTTCACGCGGTGCAAATTTTTGATACATGGGGTGGAATACTGTCTACGCCAATTTACCAGGAATTCTCTTTGAACTACATGTCGAAAATTATTCGAGGGCTTCATGAAAAGCTGGGTCAAAGTTGTGTTCCAATTATCATTTTCACTAAAAATGGTCATCAGTGGCTGGAGCTGATGTTGGAAAGTAGTGCGGATTGTGTTGGGGTTGATTGGAGTATTTCAATGGAGAATGTGAAAAAACGCGTTGCAGGACGTGTTGCCATTCAGGGAAATCTAGACCCAGCCATACTTTATGCAGACAATACAACGATTGAAAAAGCAGTTGTTGAGTTGCTCGACCAATTTGGTGAAGCGCCTGGGCATATTTTCAATCTTGGCCATGGTATGTTGCGTGATGTTGATCCAGAAAAAGTTGATTTTTTGGTGAAAACAGTCCATAAACATAGCCAGTCTTAATACTAACTCAATTTAGTTACATGTTTTTTGTGTCTTCACAGCTGTTTTCTAGTTAGAAGGTTCTGTTTCAATATCGCGAATTCCCAGTAAATATAAAATTCCATCCAAGCCTATGGTTGAGATTGATTGCTTAATTGATGCTTTAACGAGAGGTTTTGCACGAAAGGCTATGCCCAGTCCTGCTGTTTTCAACATGGGAAGATCATTAGCACCATCACCAACAGCAATGGTTTGCTCAAGTCGAATGCCTTCAGTTTTGGCAATGTGTTTCAAAAGCTCAGCTTTTTTTTCACCATCTATAATGTCGCCTTGTAGTTCGCCTGTCAGTACGCCATTTGCTAGCACTAACTGATTGGCAAATACATAGTCAAATCCGAGTAATTTTTGCAAAACATGGCCGAAATAGGTGAATCCGCCTGAGATAATTGCAGTTTTATAGCCGAGTAGTTGCAAATTTTTTATTAGCTTTTCAACACCCTCAGTGAGAGGAAGCGTTTTTGCAACATTCTCTAACATTTCTTCCGGTAGGCCTTTGAGCAGGTTTACGCGTTCAATTAGACTTTGCCTAAAGTCCAATTTGCCTTGCATGGCATCTTCGGTGATTTTTTTGACAGCTTTACCTGCACCCGCTAATTCGGCGAGTTCATCAATGACTTCTGTTTGGATTAAAGTGGAATCCATGTCAAAGACGACAAGGCGACGATTACGCCGAAATAAAGAGTCTTTTTGAAGAGCAATATCCATCCCTAATGCATTTGCCGCATTTAGAAACTCCGTTTGAAGCTGGTTACTGTCTTTAGGGTTTCCCCTGACAGAGAGCTCAACACAAGATTGGCTCATTTTGTCTTCATTGAGTTTTGGTCGGCCAGAAAGACGAGTAATATTATCAATTGTTAAGCCATGTTCAGCGACAATTCTAGTTAACGCAGCCATTTGCTCAGATGTGATTTTTCGAGATAACAGTGAAATGATGTAGCGTGGCTTTCCTTCTTCGTGTTGCCAGCTAGCATAATGATTTTGATCAATGGGCGTAAATTTGATACTTAAATGATTTTCGTGAGCGTACAATAAAAGATCTTTAAGCAAGGAAGACATGCCTGTTGATGTTTTAATTTCAACAAGAATTCCAAGCGTTAGCATGTTATGAATTAGTGCTTGACCAATATCCAGGATATTGGTTCGATGATTTGCGAGCATTGAGGTAATGGCAGCTGTGATTCCAGGTTTATCATTACCAGATAAATTAATCAGAAGCAGCTCACTCAGATTTTTTTCAGTAACGAGTGTTGAGTTCATGGTCAATAGGGTGCACAGGCCACATTTGAATGCAACTTTTGTTTTGACAGTTGAGATTTTAGGTGATTTGTCACAGCTAATATGTCAATTTTTGGTTGAATTAAGTAAAATTTATATGGATGATGTCGACAGTTTTAAGCAGCGAGCAAATTGCTGCAATATCTTTCAATGGAGATTGTTGCTGTTTATTTTATTGCAACGGTCTCAATCTATCTTAAAAGAGACAATATCATGAATATAGAAGAGGTCAAACAAAAAATCGCTGCACAAATTCCTGATGCGAACATTGAAGTTGTTGCGCTGGGAAATGGCTTCGATATTATAGTAAAAAGTGCCATTTTTGCAGAATTGAGTGAGCTGAAACGACAGCAAAAAGTGCTTGGATGCCTTGCTGATGCAATTGCTCAAGGTGAAATTCACGCAGTTACTGTGAAGACATACGTCAACGATTAATTCCAGATTGTTCATGGTATAATGTGCGTTCTTGGTAGAATTTGCCGTGAAATTATATGAAAACGAGTTAGCTCAATTAGGGTAGCAATGGTTTTATATGGATAAATTATTAATCACTGGTAATGATGTTCCATTGTCTGGTGAAATTCGAATTTCAGGGGCAAAAAACTCAGCATTACCCATTATTGCATCGAGTTTATTGGCTGAAGGTGTCGTGACAATTGGCAATTTGCCACATTTGCATGATATTACCACTATGATTGAATTATTGGGCAGAATGGGTGTTGAAATCACTGTCAATGAGCGTATGCAAATTGACATTGATACACGCAATATTCACTCATTTTCGGCGCCTTATGATTTGGTGAAGACCATGCGAGCGTCCATTTTGGTGCTTGGGCCGTTGTTGGCGCGATTTGGTCAAGCGGAAGTTTCAATGCCGGGTGGTTGCGCCATTGGGTCGCGCCCAGTTGACTTGCATCTGCGTGGTCTAGAGGCTATGGGTGCCGAAGTGACGGTGAATGAGGGTTATATCAAAGCAACAGTAAATGGCGGATTAAAAGGAGCAAGGATTTTTTTAGACACAGTGACTGTCACAGGAACTGAGAATTTAATGATGGCTGCAACTTTGGCTAAAGGTCAAACAATCATTGAAAATGCTGCCCGTGAACCTGAAGTGGTTGATCTTGCTGAGTGTTTGATTGCAATGGGCGCTGATATCAAAGGTTATGGCACTGATATTATTGTCGTTGAAGGTGTTGAAAAGCTTACAGGTTGTTCATATAACGTTTTGGCTGATCGAATTGAGGCGGGCACCTATTTAGTGGCAGCTGCAGCTACATCAGGTTATATCAAAATTAAAGATGCGCCTGCTGAGTATTTAGATGCAGTATTAGTGAAGCTAGAAGAGGCCGGTGCAGCAATTACAGTAAAATCTGACTTTATCGAATTAGACATGAAAGGCAATCGTCCTAAAGCGGTCAGTTTGAGAACAGCTCCCTATCCAGCTTTCCCAACAGATATGCAAGCACAGTTTATTACGATGAATTCTATTGCAGAAGGTGTGGGGACAATCACTGAAACTATTTTTGAAAATCGTTTTATGCATGTATATGAGCTGAAACGAATGGGTGCTTCAATTAAAGTGGAAGGAAATACGGCTATTATCACGGGTGTTGAAAAGCTGATTGGAGCACCGGTCATGGCAACGGATTTACGTGCTTCAGCATCATTAGTCATCGCCGGTCTTGTTGCGAAGGGTGATACTATAATTGATCGTATTTATCATATTGATCGGGGCTATGAATGTATTGAAGAAAAGCTGCAGCAACTTGGTGCTAAAATTAAACGTGTTCCTTCGTAATATCAACATAGATTATGCTTAACATTGCTATTGCCAAAGGGCGAATATTAAAAGAAGCGTTACCGTTGTTGGCTCGTGCTGGCATTGTGCCGCTTGAGGATGCAGAAAAATCCCGCAAATTAATTATTCCAACGAAAAATAACGTGGCGAATATCATTATTATTCGTGCAACTGATGTGCCAACGTATGTTGAGTATGGTGCTGCAGAGCTTGGTATTGTTGGTAAAGATGTATTGATGGAATATGGCGATCAAAAATTTTTCGAGCCTATTGACTTGAAGATTGGGCAATGTAGATTAATGGTTGCAGGGATTAAAAATCAAACGCCAAAGTCTCATCGTATTCGAGTTGCTACGAAATTTTCAAACATTACTAAACGTTATTTTGTTGAGCAAGGACGACAGTTTGATTTAATTAAATTATATGGATCGATGGAGTTGGCTCCGTTGGTTGGTCTTGCAGATCAGATTGTGGATTTAGTTGATACCGGCAATACGTTGCTAGCCAATGGTCTAGAACCATTGGAGTTGATTGCAACAATTAGCACGCGACTCATTGTTAATAAAGCAGCAATGAAATTAAAACGTGAGTCCATTATGATGCTGATGGAAAACCTTGAATCAATTATTGAGGATGGATCTTATTTAAAATGAACCAGCAATATCAATTAACCCCGCTATTTCTTGCAGTCAATCAAGACGGTTTTTCACAGCTGATGCAAGAAAGATTAGCGCATCAATCGGCTGATTTTTTTGAAATAGATATCCAGGTCAAACACATCATTAATGCAGTGATTGCTGATGGTGATGATGCTGTATTGAAATACACTAAACAATTTGATCAATTAGATGCAAACAGTGTCGCAGCACTTGAAGTGTCAAAAACTCAAATGCAACAAGCGATTCATAATATTGATCCTTCACTGTACGATGCTTTGTTAAAATCTGCTGAACGTATCCAAATATTTCATGAGAAACAAATTCAACGTGATTGGCAGTATGAAGATGAATATGGCAATATGTTGGGGCAAAAAGTTACCGCAATTGATCGTGTTGGTGTTTATGTTCCAGGAGGGAAAGCTGCCTATCCTTCTTCCGTATTAATGAATGTGATTCCCGCAAAAATTGCTGGAGTGAGTGAAGTTATTATGGCTGTTCCAGCACCAAAAGGCCAGTTAAATGATGTTGTGTTAGCTGCTGCTGCCATTGCTGATGTAGATCAAATTTTTACGATAGGTGGTGCTCAAGCTGTTGCGGCGTTAGCTTATGGCACAAAAACTATCTCAAGTGTCGATAAAATTGTTGGTCCCGGTAATGCTTATGTGGCTGCGGCAAAAAAAGCAGTATTTGGAAAAGTTGGCATTGATATGGTGGCAGGTCCATCCGAAATTTTAATTATCTCTGATGCAAGTATGGACCCTGAATGGATTGCAATGGATTTGTTTTCACAAGCTGAGCATGATGAGTTAGCACAAGTGATACTAATCTCTCCTGATGAAAGTCATTTACAACAAGTGATTGTAGCAATGAATGCTATGCTTGATTCGATGCCAAGATCAGCTATCATCCGTGAATCGGTGAATAATAGAGGGTTGTTTATTCATGCTAACGATATGTCACAAGCGATTGAACTTGCCAATCAAGTTGCACCAGAACATCTTGAACTCGCTGTTGAAAATCCAATGGATTATTTAGAAAAAATTCGTCATGCAGGTGCTATTTTTATCGGCAGGTTCACACCAGAGGCGATTGGTGATTATTGTGCAGGCCCTAACCATGTTTTGCCGACATCAGGAAATGCAAAGTTTTCATCAAGTTTAGGGGTTAGTGACTTTCAAAAACGCAGCTCATTGATTTATTGCAGTGAACAAGGGGTGAAGCCACTGGCAAAGATTGCATCAACTGTTGCAACGCATGAAGGATTATCAGCGCATGCAAGATCTGCAGATTTGAGAAAGGGTGATTAATGTCAAATCATCCTAAAGACGGTGTTCAGCTGACATCTTTTTTGCGACCAGATCTTGTTAATATGCACGCATATTCCGTTCCAGATTCAAGTGGAATGATTAAGCTTGATGCGATGGAAAATCCATATAGTTTGACAAATACACTTCGATCAGATTGGCTTGAGGTGTTAAAGCATATTGATTTTAATCGCTATCCAGATGCTAGTGCGAAAGAAATAACAAAGACGCTTCGAGATCATTTGAATTTAGATGAAGGGTTTGATCTTTTATTTGGTAATGGCTCTGATGAAATTATTTTGCTGTTAATGTTGGCTATGGAGAAAAACCGAACAATCCTTTTTCCTGAACCGACATTTGTAATGTATCGGTTGTTGGCACAAATTGTTGGCTTAAAAAGCTCTGGTGTAACCCTGAAAGAATCATTTCAGCTGGATCTTGATGCGATGCTGGCAGCCATTGCCAAAGAGAATCCATGCCTGATTTTTATATCTCAGCCAAATAATCCAACGGGCAATGTGTTTGATAGGGCAGATCTTGAGACGATTATTCGGCATACAAATGGTCTTGTTATCATTGATGAAGCTTATCAAGCATTCACCGAGCATGATGCATTAACTTGGGCATTACACTATCCAAATGTATTGATATTACGAACGTTTTCAAAAATTGGATTAGCCGGGTTGCGGTTAGGCTTTTTGGTAGGACAAAACGCTATCATCAACGAACTGCATAAAATTCGGTTGCCTTATAATGTAAATTCACTGACTCAAGCGAGTTTGTTATTTGTGCTTGAGCATTATGATGCGTTTGTTAAGCAAACACAGCAGATTTGTATGGAGCGAGAGAAGCTGCTGGTTGCATTGCGACAAATTGATTCGCTTACTGTGTGGAGTAGTGAAACAAACTTTTTATTATTTCGACCTGAAAAGTCTGCGAATGATATTTTTCAGGCATTGAAAGAAAATCATATTCTTATCAAAAAGCTAGATCAAGCACACCCAATATTATCAAACTGTTTGAGAGTGACTGTGGGTAGCCCTGAAGAAAATATTGCTTTTTTAGATGCGTTAAAAAAACTTGTCTAATCGGTTATTTTTTGGGTCGTGTTGCCACTTCAACTTGTATGTTTAATGCTTCTCCATTGCGAATTAGTGAGAGATTGACTTGTGTGCCAGGTTTTGTTTTTGCAATTTGATGAATCGCATCTGTGGCATCTTGAATCGGTTTTGAGTTTAGTTCAGTGATGATATCACCGGGTTGTAATCCTGCATTAAATGCAGGACTGTTGCGGTAGATTCCGGCAATAATCACGCTTTTAGTGTCTTTAAGATCAAATGACTTGGCTAACTGGGGCGTCATGGATTGAATTTCAATGCCAAGCCAACCACGAATAACTTGTCCGTTTTTAATGATTTCTAATAGCACTTGTTTTGCTAAGCTGGTTGGAATTGCAAAGCCAATACCTTGTGATCCACCAGTTTTTGAAAAAATGGCGGTGTTAATCCCTACTAATTCGCCATGCGCATTGACAAGAGCACCACCTGAATTTCCAGGGTTAATTGCTGCGTCGGTTTGAATAAAATCCTCGAAGGTGTTCAATCCCAATTGATTTCTACCAGTTGCGCTGATAATGCCAAGAGTTACAGTTTGACCAACACCAAACGGATTGCCGATGGCTAAAACGACGTCACCAACCCTGAGATTAGGGTTTTCTGACAGAGTGATGATTGGTAAATCAGGTAAATTGATTTTTAAGACAGCGACGTCTGTTTCAGGGTCAGTTCCAATTAATGTTGCTTTTACTTCACGTTTATCTTTAAGGGCAACTAAAACCTCATCAGCACCTGCAATAACGTGGTTGTTGGTAATGACATAGCCTTCTTTGCTGACAATAACGCCTGATCCTAGGCTAGAAAGCAACCGCTGTTTTTTTTGTGATTTTTGGGTGATATTATCACCAAAGAAAAAACGAAATAGTGGGTCGTCGCGGAAAGGGTTTTGTTCATAAACCACCTTGGTGGTATAGATGTTAACAACTGCGGGAGATGCTATTTCTACTGAATCTGCATAAGAGGTTACAACAGGCTGTGGTAAAGTGTTTTCTAAAGATTTGTCTAAATCATGTGTGCTCTCTTGAAGCGAAACCTGTGGAGAGGGTTGAATTAATTTGGGGAAATAAAAAACCAGCACAAAAGCGACTAAACTTCCGGTAATTACTGGGCCAATAAAAAATTGTAAAATAGCTCGAATTCGTTTCATTATTTCATTTGCTAGGTTGTTAATCTTGTTTAACAGCTTTTAATATCATATTCTGGCAGACTCTGTCATGAACATCCAGTGAGAAACTGATGCCTATATCAAGAAATGATCTAATTGCTTACCTAGACGAAACATTAGCGCCCGAAAAATTTTCTGATTATTGTCCAAATGGTCTGCAAGTCGCTGGAAAGCATAAGATTCACCAGATTGTTACGGGTGTCACTGCGAATAAAGCATTATTTGAACAAGCAATTGACATAAATGCCGACCTAATTCTAGTGCATCATGGATTATTTTGGCAAGGAGATGATTTTGTCATCACAGGGATTCATCATCAACGACTGAAAATGCTATTGGCCAATGATATTAATCTTGTCGGTTACCATCTGCCGCTCGATTTTCATGAGCAATTTGGAAATAATGTACAGCTTGCTAAGCAACTGAAGATCAATCTGGTAGGTGAATTTAGTTTTTCAGATAATCCATTAGAAAAAGGGTTGATAGGAAAATTGCCACAATCTATGACAATGATCGAGCTAACTAACTATCTAGAACATAAGTTAGGTCATCGTCCACTATCTATTCCTGCAAATGATCGGTTGATTGAAACGATTGCATGGGTAACGGGTGCGGCAGGAAAGTTTATTCATCAACTATCAGCTCAACACTCGGTAGATGCCTATTTGACTGGAGAAATCTCAGAGTCGATTGTACATGCTGCGCGAGAGCTGGATGTACACTGTATTGTAGCTGGACATCACGCTACCGAGCGATATGGGGTCAAAGCTTTGGGGGAATTCTTGGCCGAAAAGTTTGATCTCACTCATCATTTCATTGATGTTTTTTCCCCTGTTTGATTGCATTAATTCTACTGTTGTAATTTTAGTGCAAATGTCCATTTAGTTTTTTACAAAATCGCCATAACATAAAAATTACTATTGACTGTTTTTAATACAGCCAATTGCCGTTTATCACCTTAATTTTTCCGCCTGTCTTCTTTCCTTTTGTCTAAATTAAGAGTTGATCTATAAATACCTCGTTCCAAGGGTATTTGGTAACTAAAAGAGGAAAAGGAAAATGAAAAACACACAGTACTTATTAGCAACAATTACATTGATTTTTGGGTTTTTCATTAGCAGTGTTCATGCTGATGAAATAAATCGATTGTCAGATAAAAAATATTACGCAACATCATTTGGTGGAGGATTGAATTTCGGCGATAAGAGAAAATTAGCTGATGCTTTTTATTATGGATCTGGTTTAGGTTATCAAATCAGTGAAAAGTGGTCCGTTGAAGCAGGTATAGTAGGATTTAGCACAAAGTTTGATGGGGCTAATAAAACTGTGGATCAATCAGATTGTAATTCAACTGGCAATTCATTAAAAAGTATTAAAAATAACTCCTTTGATAAAGGTAGCAACTTACAAGTGTGTAAAGTTGTTCAAATGTGTTTGCCTCAACCAGATGTTTGTCGAGATGAGCCTGTGACAGCATTTCGAGGTCAAGATGGTGTTAGGCAAGTTTGTCTTCCACAAGCGGATATTTGTTTTGATGAACAAGTTTGTGAGTCGGTTGATAATAATCCTGGAGATCTTGATGTTAATGAAGATAATGGTTCTGGGAGTGTTGGTGAGTGCGATAATGCAAGTGCCACTACAGAAAATAATATTGATGTCGATGGAATTCAATATTACACGTCTTTGTTCTATCATTTGGACCCTATTAATCAATTTTATCCTTTTGTTAAAACCAGCGTTCGTTATCAAAAGCTAGACTATCGAAATTCAGATATGGGTCGTCAATCTGAGACGCTAGTTGATGTAGGTGTGGGTGTGCAACGATTTTTGACTGATAACTTGTCTGCGCAAGTGACTGTGAGTGCAGCGCGCAGCGTTGATAACGATGTAACAGATTTAATGGTAGGTGCGGGTCTGTCTTATTATTTTGGCAGCAAAAAACCGGTTTATGTTGCTAGTACTGCGACCGCCTTGCCTCAGATCAGAAACATTCGAGTTGAATTAGATGTTAAATTTGCTTTTGATAAAACAGTTGTACGCCCGGCGTATTATCATGACATTGATGTGCTAGCTAAAGCCATGCAGCGCTATCCTCAGACAACGGTTAATCTTGAAGGACACACTGACTGGATGGGAACGGATGAGTATAATGTTGATTTAGCACAACGCAGAGCTGATGCAATACGCGATGTTTTAATCACACGCCATGGAATTGATGCATCACGAGTGACCACAACATCTTATGGCGAGTCTCAACCGGTTGCTGAAAATCAATCAGACGCAGGACGTGCTAAAAATCGTCGAACGGTAGCTGTGATCACTGTGTCAGAGGAAGTTCCTATGAATGTCGCATCACAAGGCTATTAAAAATTCACGATAACTTGATTTGTTCCACAAAAAGCACCTTTGGGTGCTTTTTTTTATGTGAGTAGTGGGAGTTTAATGTGCTGGCCTTGATAGACAACTTCATGATAAGATTTTTCAGCATTTTGTGTGTCGAGTTAAAGGGTTTAAAATAAATAGCAGCAAAAAAAGTGGGTATCATTATGAAAGTAGTCAGTTATTTAGGGTTAGTTGCTGTTTTGATTGTGCTAGTTCCGGCCTGTAGTGTTAAAACCAGGGTGCCAGGTGTGAAAGTGTCATCACCTAGTGTGGAAATTGATGCTGGTCATGATAAGCGAAAAGGTCGATTTTGTCCGCCAGGGCAAGCGAAAAAGGGCCGTTGTTAAGCTGAGTATTCTTTGGATCTTAGAGCTAGTGTTTTTCTCTAGCTCTGCTTAGATGTTTGGCTATTCATATTTAGTTCAATATTTACTGTCATTCTTGTTGTCCTAGATAAAGGCGATATTTTACAATATCACATGAAAAACAATCATTCATTCAAATAAAAAATGCAAGAGATATATCAGTTTTTTAATATCTCGTCTGTTGGTCCGGAAGCGCTCATTGTTCTTGTGGTTTTTTCTTGTTTTCTAGCTATTTTCCACACAGTAATAGTCATTGGTTTGTTTCGAGCAAAGTTACGTCCAAAATGGTTGTTTTTTGTTGTCAATCCATTGCTTGTAGGGCTGCCAGCTTTGTTTGATGGAAGATTGTCAATTGTCGTTTTTGTTATATTGTTTTTCTCACTATTTATATTGTTTTTCGTTGGAATGATCTGGGCATTTTTTACTGATTCAAAGGAAAGTAAAAAGAAACGCCAAGCCTTTCAAAAAAAATATAATATTAAGCCAACACCAAGATGGAAATCCATCATTACACCAATTGTGTTAATTTTCCTGTTTGTATTTGTCACGCCATATGCCATTTTTTTATTATTTATTTTTATTCCAGTGTTGAAAGCAATACTTCCGAGTGCTAAAAAAAGATTATTAAGTTATCAGTCAACACTGCCTACTTCGAACATTCGATCAGTAGCCATGGGATTGGCTGAAATCAAAGGTCAGTTAGTGATGGAAGAGCCATTGGTCGCCCCCATTAACAATAAGCCATGTATCGGTTTTACCTATATCATTGAATCAATACATAGAGAT
>JAUIKI010000277.1 GCA_030430875.1 Gammaproteobacteria bacterium
AAGCTGGCATGATTGATAATAATCCAAATAGTGATGTGATCTGTAAACTGAAAACACGCAATAAAATTGGTGCTGCATATCGATATGCAACGGCAACATCTGCGGCAAATAAAGATGAAGATTTAAATGACGCTGCAAAATTTCGTACAGTAACAACTGGATATCTCAAACAAGTCCCTGATTCTGGTTATACCTATATTGTTTGTCGTATCCCTCCAGCGAGCAAAGGCAAGCAGTCGGGGTTGGTTTCTTATGGTATTTTGAATTACGATTAAAACAGGATAATCAATCAGGCTAGAGAACATTGTGCCTTTGGGTGTGCGTAATATTTTTCTGTCGCTAACTTTTAATGTAATGGTCTCAAATAATATGTTAAAAACTCACTGAATCTCATTTGGCGCTAAGCCCATAATGCTCGCTCCTGCATCGACATAAATTGTTTGTCCTGTGATGCCAGAGGCTAGATTAGAGCAAAGAAATGCTGCTGTGTTGCCGACATCTTCTTGAGTTATATTGCGTCGTAGTGGTGCCATTGTCTGATTGTAAGATAGAATTGAACGAAATTGTTTGATGCCTGATGCCGCTAATGTTTTAATTGGTCCTGCAGAAATAGCATTAACTCGAGCATTCATAGGGCCAAGATTACTGGCGAGATATTTAACACCAGCTTCAAGGCTGGCTTTAGCAAGTCCCATGGCGTTGTAATTAGGCATCACACGTTGTGAGCCGAGATAAGATAGCGTGAGCACTGATGCATTATCTGTTAGCATCGGCTTTGCTGCTTTTGTCAGAGCAATCAGGCTATAAGAACTGATATCGTGAGCAATTTTAAAGCCTTCTCGTGTGGTGACGTCAACCATGTCATCAGCTAATTCCTGCATTGGTGCAAATGCAACGGCATGAACAATAATATCAATTGATGACCAATGTGATTTTAGTTTGGTGAATAATTGTTTGATATCATCATCCTGGCTGACATCACATGGCAAAATGCATTGACAAGGCCAATCTTTTGCTAAGCGTTCAATTTTAGGTTTTAGTCTTTCTTGTTGATAGGTTAAAGCAAGCTCTGCACCTTCTCGTGCAAACACATTTGCAATGCCTGTGGCGATTGAATATTGATTTGCAATACCGACAATTAATGCGCGCTTACCTTCTAATAAAGCCATAACCATGCTCCTGGATATTATTGTTAATAAAAAGCTGCATTAACAAGCTCTTTTGTGTAAGGGTGTTGGGGTTGGGAAAATATTTGTTCGCAATCACCTTGCTCAACAATCAATCCTTCTTTTAACACCACAATGCGATGACTCAAGGCTTTAACTACAGCTAAATCATGGCTAATGAATAAAAAACTAATGTGGTGTTTGATTTGTAACGTTGATAATAAGTCTATGATATCGCATTGAGTGCGTCTATCAAGCGCCGAAGTTGGTTCATCTAAAATAATTAAATCGGGTTTTAACACCAACGCTCGTGCGATCGCAATACGTTGGCGTTGACCACCAGAAAACTCATGCGGGTAACGGTTTAGTATATCTTCAGATAAACTCACTTCTTTTAATGCATTTTTTATAAGCGCTATCTGCTCATCAATTTGAGCAATTTTATGGACGTTTAAACCCTCGGTTAAAATTTGCTGAATCGACATGCTTGGATTCAAGCTGCCATAAGGGTCTTGAAACACAATTTGTAGCTGTCTTCTTAATGGACGCAGTTGCTTTTGATTTAGCTCATTGAATTTTTGCTGGTTAAAACAAATTTCTCCGTCACTGTTGATCAAGCGAAGAATTGCTTTAGCCAGTGTGGTTTTTCCTGAGCCGCTTTCACCCACAACTCCAAGAGTCTCACCTTTTTTTAATGCTAACGTAATGCCACTGAGCACCTTGATATGATCGATCTTGCGTTTGAATATTCCTTTTTTAATTGGAAACCAAACATTTAAATTATCCGTGGAGAGTAAATTTTCAGAATGCTCTGGAATAGGTTGTGGTTTGCCACTTGGTTTGGCGTTTAGAAGCACTTTAGTATAGTCATCTTCTGGATGCTCAAATAAGTCATTGGTTGGTTGTGTTTCAATGAGCTTTCCTTGAAACATCACGCCAACACGGTCAGCGTAATGGCGAACGATAGACAGGTCATGCGTGATGAGTAACACAGACATACCAAGATTTTTTTGTAGGTCTTTCAGAAGCGTTAAGACTTGTTTTTCGATAGTGACATCTAATGCTGTAGTTGGCTCATCAGCAATTAATAATTTAGGGTTATTAGCCAGTGCCATGGCAATCATCACGCGTTGGCGTTGACCACCGGATAATTCATGAGGATAAGACTGCAGTCGTTGTTTTGCATTGGGAATTCCAACCAAGTCTAAAAGTTCCAAGACGCGTTTTTGTGCTTTCTCGCCTCGCATTCCTTGATGAATATCTAAAATCTCAGTGATTTGGC
>JAUIKI010000278.1 GCA_030430875.1 Gammaproteobacteria bacterium
GTGGTTTCGGTCATAATGGGTGATTGGTTGATTGGGTGGTTGGAAAGTCGGACGGTTGGACAGTGAGACAGTCGAACTGTTCCGACTGTCTCACTGTCTCACGCATTACGCATCACGCATCACGTCTCACATCAAAAACTGCGCTTGCATGTCGCAGCTTTACCTTATGAGACAGAGATAAATGTCAATACAGTTTCACCTATATTGCTGACTGCGATGGCAGATAATTTGAGTTTTCAACATGCAGAAAGCCTTTTGGAGAGACGTGAAATTGAACCATTTCTATCTATGGAGGATTTTCTTAAGCAAGATTTGCCCAATGGTTTTAAGGATGATGGCCTGTCAACTATGAGCCATTATTTTGTTGCTAGAATTAGTATAAACTACGTTGATTACCAGCTAAACCTTGAAAGCACTTTACTGCGCGATTCTTCAGGAAAAATCAGGGTGATTTCACGAGATTTTAGTCAAGATTTTGAAATTATCAACAAAGACTCAGGTTAACTATGTCCTCACAATTGATCATTAGATTACCAAATTTTTCAAAAACAGCGTCAATAGAGGCCCTAGCTTTTGATGATATTGTCATTGATTGCCAATATGTGACTAAAAATGGCCAACTATTATTAGAAAATCATCAAATAACATTCGCAGAAATTCCAGATGTTTTAGATGATCTTTCTGCAAACCCTGAATTTTCATCTGAATTTTCTACGATAGTTATTCTGCCAGCAAAATCAGTTTTATATACCACAGTAGAAATACCACCTAAACAACAGCGATATATTAAACAAGCATTGCCTTACCTGTTAGAAGAGACCTTGTCAGAGGATGTTGAGGCGATACATTTTGCTATTGGTGCTCAGGATCAAGGATCAAATGTGAGAGTGGTTGCTATAAATAAAGCACAATTAAATACTTGGTTAAGTTGGTTTGATTCGTTTAATCTTTCTGTAAAAAAAGTAGTTACAGAGTATGATTGTCTGCCACAAACTCCTTTGCCTGCCATGTTGATTGAGCAAGGCAAAATTATTTTCCGTGCGTTTGAATATGGTAGTACTTGTACGCTCTCAATGCTGTCAGTCAATTTGTCGAGTTATATTGCAAGTTTGCGTGTTGATGTAACCGATCCAGATGAAACTGATTCGGTTAAGAAGGATAATGCGTTGAATTTGACTGTTTATGCAAGTGATGCTGAATTAGCTAATACAAAAACTCAAATAGCTGAATGCTTTAAAGCAATATCGCCAGAAGCATCGATAAATCCTGTTTGTATTGATGGTAGTTCATTTGCATTTATGTGCAAAAATGTATTGGCAAAATCTTCATCTGAGGTGGTGAATTTGCTGTCAGGTGCTTATCGAGTTGACAAAGAAGTTACAGTTTTTTCAACGTATAAAAAACTTATTGTGGTTCTAATGGCTTGGTTTGTTTTGCAGATTACTTTTAATTTTTCATATGCGGTTTATTTGGATAAGAAAGCAGATAAATATGCTGCTCAGTCAAAAGAGTTGTACGGAAGTATTTTTCCAAATGAGCGTATTGTAAGTTTGAAACGACAAATATCTAATCATTTAAAAACAGCATCAGTAGCGAAGGGAAATGACTTTTTTTTCATTATGAATAAGTTGGCTGTGAGCTATGATAAACTGGCAGATAAGCAATTGGATATTTCTTATCTTAGCTATTCACAACAACGTAACGAATTCACATTGAATGTAAAAGCTGCATCATTTGAAAAATTAGATTTATATAAAAAACAGTTGATGGAAGAAAATCTTAATGTAGAAATTGGTAGTATTACTAATCAAGATAGTGGTGCGGCTGCAAGAGTTGTAATTACCTGGAATGAAGGATGAAAATGAATCTAAGTAACCAGTTTCAAGCCAATAGCCTCGTTTTAGAAGCAAAACAGAGATATATGGCACTTTCGTCAAGAGATCAAATTGCTGTGAAACTTTTGATGATACTGCTTGTTTTCGTTATAGCTTATTTTGGAATTTGGCGTGGCGCTCAGGGGTATTTAGCAGAAGCAAAATTAGATTGGCAGAGTGAAAAACAAATTTTTCAAGAACTTAAAGAGCATGAAGTCAAATTACGCCAGATTGCACAACAGGCACGTCCTAATATTAATGATGAAGATGAGCAGTCCTTGCTGACATTGGTCGGGAGCAGTGCAAAACAATCCGGAGTCACGTTGCAACGTTTTGAGCCAGATAGTAGCAGTGGTGGGGTTCGTGTCACACTAACAGAGGTTCAGTTTAAACAAGCAATTGGATGGTTGTACACATTGTCTGAATCACATCAAATTAATGTTGATGACATTACCATTGAAAAACAATCTGAAGCCGGAATAGTCAATTTGAGATTAACATTGACTGATTAATGAGAAGTGACATATGAATGCCTATTTGCTTTATCATTTGAATATAAAACGTTAGTT
>JAUIKI010000014.1 GCA_030430875.1 Gammaproteobacteria bacterium
ATATTAAACCATCAGACATTCTCACTAAAAAATCCTTTGAAAATGCCATTGTCACTGTCATTGCTTTAGGCGGTTCAACCAATGCCGTGTTGCATTTAATTGCTATGGCTGATGCCATTGATATTGATGTATCTTTAAATGATTTCACCCGAATTGGTGCCGAGATTCCTGTGCTTGCTGATCTCAAGCCTAGTGGTCGTTACTTGATGTCAGAGCTTATTGCCATTGGTGGAATTCAACCCTTAATGAAAACATTACTTGATGCAGAATTACTGCATGGTGATTGTTTGACAGTAACTGGAAAAACCTTGGCAGAAAATCTTGCAAACGTAAAAGCGTATCCAGCAGGTCAAGATATTATCCGTGCATTGGATAATCCGATTAAACCGGATAGCCATTTGGTGATTCTCTATGGAAATTTAGCGCCTACTGGTTCAGTTGCAAAAATAACGGGTAAGGAAGGTCTGTGTTTTTCAGGTAAGGCGCGAGTCTTTCATGGAGAGGAGGCTGCATTAAAAGCAATTTTAGACGGGCATGTGGGTAAAGGTGATGTGGTTGTGATTCGTTATGAAGGACCTAAAGGCGGACCCGGTATGCGAGAAATGTTGAGTCCAACATCAGCAATTATGGGTAAAGGTTTAGGTAATGATGTCGCGTTGATTACGGACGGTCGATTTTCAGGTGGAAGCCATGGGTTTGTTGTGGGTCATGTCACACCAGAAGCAGCAGTGGGTGGTCCGATTGCAATCATCGAGGATGGTGATCCCATCACGATTGATGCAGCCAATAAACAAATCAATTTGGATGTAGCCGACGATATTATTAAGCAACGTTTGATAAATTGGACCGCGCCCAAACCAAAAGCTAAAAAAGGCGTACTAGCAAAATATGCTAAGTTAGTAAGCTGTGCATCAGAAGGTGCGGTGACGGATAAGTTTTAGAGAGAAAAACTCAATGCAACGCAAATGAAAGCAGCGAAGTGACAGAAGAA
The DNA here is from genome assembly GCA_030430875.1 of Gammaproteobacteria bacterium. Classification (GTDB taxonomy): domain Bacteria; phylum Pseudomonadota; class Gammaproteobacteria; order Pseudomonadales; family JAUIKI01; genus JAUIKI01. The sequence continues at coordinate 992 of JAUIKI010000014.1, forward strand.
GAGCGTTCAAATCTTCGCAAAACTTATCGTCATGCATGTGGTGGAAAAATTTATTGTGTTGAATCTAATGATGAGAAATACTTTATTGCTGCTGCTATTATGAGAGTTGAAAAATTGACTCTGCCAAAGAAAATAATAGATTTCAGTTAATCAACTCATTTTCAACATAGCTTGGTTTGCTGAAACTCATCGGTATCACAGTAATGTTGTTTTTCACACTGCACAAAAAACTCTGCAGGATCTGTGGCTATCAATGTGCCTAGCATTAACATTATTTATTACAAGTACTAGATTGATAAACTTCATTTTCATGAGTGAAAAAATAAAGATGATCTTGATAGCTCAATAGTCTGGATAAATGATTGTTGATATCAACAGGCGATTTGAAGATTGAATCTAAGCGTTGTTTTTCAAGATTGAAAAGCAGGACTTCACCGTGATTTGTCAGTAAATACACATCTTTTCCACAGTTGACCATTGTAGTTACATTCGTATTCTCATGATCTGGTAAGGGTATGGCTATCTCAACATAATCACGAATATTTCTGACTATGATTCTTGTTGCACCATTGTCGTCAAATCCATATTCATAATAATCATCAGAGTTTTCATCAGGCTGAAAAATGGATTCAACCTTTGATAGTCTTGGCATATTCGTATCCCAAAGAAGGCTCCTACTATAAGTGGTTAGCTTATATTGTTTAAAAAAATCAGAATCTTGATCCTCATGCAACGGGTGATTTTTTTGCGCAAGTAATTCAGCAATTGGTAGTTTAATATCCATCGTTCCATGCTGGTGAATGAAATAAAGTGAATCCTCATTGAGGATAGTTACTCTTCCAAAATCAGAAGTAAACTGAATCAATTTTTCCCAGGTTTGATTTTCTGTATTCAATACATAAAATGCTTCTTTATCATCAAGTAAAAATAGATTTTGTTTGTTTTTGAATAATCGCATTGATTCATACGGAGCTCTATGAGATTTATAAATTTCATCTGGTTTGAGAGTCAAACCAGATGAAAGATGTAGCCATTTTTTTTCGTTGGAATCATAATGATAAACCTCTAATTGATTAGGAAGTGTGGCATAGTAATTATTTTGATGTGCTATCAATGTTGAAATTGGTGGCGAAAAATTAAACCCTTCACGGCTTAGATAAACCCAATCTGTTTTTTCATTGTCCCAAAAAGCAATCCCTGTTTGACTCTCGGCAAAAATTTGCTGTTGGTTTTGAGGGAGTTTTAGAGTGGAAGGATAGGTGCTTATCCAGAGGTTATCAGCTATTTTTTTCCAGCTCAATGTTTGATGGTGGTTATCATGATTTCCTGCATGACTCATTTCGCAAAAAAACACAATGATCATCAAGATAATCCATCGAAAAGTAATAGAGTTCTGCATGATTAGATTGCCCCCATTAATTTGTTGGATATGGTTGTTTGATACATGATTTTCAGTTAGTGGCTTTAATTTTGTAGATTTGAGTCAGTAGCTTCAAGTCCGTAGATTTAAATTCAATGAGAAAGTTATCTAACAAATTTACAGCATGACATGACTCGTTTGGTATCAGTTTCATGATGGATCTTTTAAATGGCATTCATTGGACTCATATACCTTGCGATCATGAGTGAAGTAATACAATCGATTACGATAGCTTCTTAATTTGGTTTGATGATTGAGTGCATTCAATGGTGGTTCAAAGACAAGTTCAAACCGTAATTTTGCGAGATTAATGCGAAATACGCCGTTAGTCGTGTTGATATAAGTATCACTGCCACAGGTGGTGATGTCATTCAGTGTGGTTCTGAGCTGTGGGTGGTGAAGTTTGGGTAAAATCATTTGAATTTCAGCACCATTGTTCAACTTATCAATTTTTAAAACTGGAGGGTTTAAAATCTCTTCAAAATCTTCACATCCTTCATCTTCAACACAGTCTGTATCTTCATACTCTTCGTTAAAGTAATCAGAGCTATTTCTAATCTCTTTAAGTGAATAAATATTATCTGTTCCATGACTCTGATCAAACGTGATGAGTCTTTCATCGTAAAAATAGATATGTTCATGAGTGGATATTATTTCAGCTTTTTTAAAACTGTCATTTATATCAATAGAAGCTGTTTCAAGTTGAGCAAGTGGTATTTTTTCTGTCCAACTATCAGTCCTAAATCCATTGGAAAGGGAGCAACGATTGATGTAAAAATAGTTGTTATTTGAGCTGAAATTATTAAAGCAATTAACTTCTCTCTCGACTATTGCTTTCCAGTGTTGAGAGGAGCTATCTAGCGAGTAGATGGTATTTTTGTTGAATAAAAATAGTTGTGATTTAGTTCGATGAAACTCAATTTCATCGGAACAAGATTCAGCTGAAACATTGTCTTCATTAAGCACTAATCCTTTCGTGAATAACTCCCATAATTTCTGGTTTTTATTATATCGATAGATATGACAGTTTTTTGAAATACCTGCGTAGTAATTACCTTGAAATTTAATCACATCATCTACGAGAAACGTTGAGTCAATTCCTGTTCGAGTTAAACGCTCCCAACTCATTTCCTTATCATCCCATAATGCAATGTTGGTGTGAGACTTATTTTCAACAAACAGTTGTTGTTTGAATCTGGATCCAGGAAATAAAAAATTATTGTGTGAATAGTTTTCATGTTCAATAAAAGGTTTCTCATAAATTTTCTGCCATTTTAGACGGTTATCCGTTAAATGATCTTGATTTGATATGCTACTTTTAAGAAAATCTCCTTGCTGGTTAATGACAAAAACATTAGATCGAGTAGCCATGTAAAGCCGCTTTTCGTGTAAAAATAAAGCCGCATAATAATGTTGATTAAATGGCAGTTTCCATTTAATCTCTCCCGTTTTTACATCAGCAGCAATTAGTGCTTGGCCTTTGGATAAAAAAATGGTTTGTGAATCTTTTGCAAGAACTGTTTCACGCACTCTTTTTGATTTCTCATTGCCAATCTTCCAAACAGGACTATTAGATTTTTCTTGAGAGTTATAAGCGGCTATATCGCGATTTGTGCGAAGAATAATGTTGTCATTTGTGATAATTGGTGTGTCACATGAGTAATCAGGCATGGGAATGGAAAAAATGGTTTCCCCGGTTTTTAAATCAAGATGATAAAAATTGCGCGTGTCAGCATTTTCTTGTTCAGCACCGCAACTATAAACACTATTACCAATGATATATGGTTTGTCATAAGTTTTTGTATATACTTTATAATAAAAATCATGATCAGGATAATAAAAATCATGATCAGGAGGAGTGGGTTTGAAAACGTCATAAATTTCTTTTTTCCAAACAATGTGATTGTTTTCTAAATCGGTCAAACATAATTGGTTTTTTTCACAAAGATTAATCAGGTGATTATCAGAGACAGTAAATGGTTTTTTAGGATGCGCAACAGGCCATGTTTTCTGAATTTTTCCTGTTGCTAGATCAATGTTGAGTAATTTTTTTTGTTCATAATCAGCAATAAATAATCGATTATTATCAATATGACTTAAAAATAATGAGTGTATGGGCAATTCCCAAAGAATCTCAGCAGTTTTTTGATCAACTGCAATAAGCTTTTCAAAACCTGTCATAGGATCATCTACTTTTGCATTATCTTCATCAGTCAAAATAATAATTAACTTATCGGTGAGTTGTATCGAGTCACAAGAAATCTTGCTGAATTTTTCAATGTGGTCCAGTGTGTCAAGATTAAGAGCGCGTAACTCGCGATCTACACAAAAGAAACGAATCGCATCAGAAGGTTTTTCTGCATGACTAATGTTGCAAAAAATTAAGAGTATGCCAGTGGTAATGAGTTGGAATAGTGGGTGATGTCGCATAGTGATATTTTTCAACATAGAATGATTCATTTTTGATGATAATGATATTTTAAACCTACGTTGATACCATGAAAAAAATGTGAATAGTATGTATTTTTTATATGTTAAGGTATTTTTTGAATATATTCTGGTCTTTCTGCTTGAAAAATTAGGCAGTGAAACAGATTTTTTGAATAAGTTTGCGCAATAGTTTGATAGCAGGATCAATCTGATCAAGCGCTAAAAACTCATTGGTTTGATGCGCTTGTTCGATATGTCCAGGGCCCAATACAACCGGGGTGATGCCTAGTTGCTGAAAAAATGGCGCTTCAGTGGTGAAATTAACCGCTTTGGATTTTTGTTGGCTAAGCTGCTCGGTTAATTGGATAAAATCATGATTTGCTTCGACCGAGAAAGGTGGTACAGCTGCAAAAGGTTCTTCCCAATAGCCTTTGACATTAAACTCATCACAAACGGTTGTTAAAATAGTTTGAATGGCTTGCTTGATTTCATTGCTATCCATGCCAGGAATGAGTCGTACATCAAATGATAAATGACAGTCTCCACAAATACGATTGGCATTATCACCACCATGAATACAGCCTAAATTCATGGTTGGCGTTGATACATCAAAACCATTATTATTATGTTTTTTAGCCAAAGCACTTCGATAAATCAGTAGTTGGTTGATGAATTCATGCATGGTTTCCAATGCATTTTTTCCTAAATGCGGCATAGACGAATGAGCACTTTTCCCGATGATATGAACACTTGGTAGCATAATGCCTTTATGCATATGAATCGGTTGCAACCCTGTTGGTTCGCCAATTAAAGCAAATTTTGCTGATGACAAATGAGCAGGCAATAGTGCGCGAGCGCCTGCCATTGAGCTTTCTTCATCAGCGGTGGCAACAATGGTCAGTGGTTTTTTGAATGGTTGATCTAACAGCGGTTTGATTGCTTCAATGGCTATGGCAAAAAAACCTTTCATGTCTGCAGTGCCCAAACCGTAAAATTTGTTGTCTTTTTCTGTGAGTTTGAATGGGTCAGTATCCCAGCCTGAAGAATCAAATGGCACGGTGTCAACATGTCCTGATAAGATCAATCCATCAGTGCCTTCGCCAAATGTTGCTACTAAATTAGTCTTATCAGATTGATCAGAAATAGGCAGAATCTCAATTTTAAAGCCAAGATCATCAAGCCAGTTAGCTAATTCATTGATAATAGGGCGATTGCTTTGATCAATTTTTGGATTTTGTGAGCTAATTGATGGTGTGGCGATTAGCTTTTGTAATAATGACTTAATATCTGGAATAGAGTCATAAGAAGTCGACATGATTTTTTACCATTTTGGTCTGAAATAGTAATGAGTATACGTTAAATTGAGACTTTTACAGAAAACCACTGATCAATGTTTAGAAATCAATAAATTTTCCATTGCTAAATATTGCAAATCAGAACCAAAAAACATATTGAGTGCATCTTCAGGGGAGCACACTACCGGTTCGCCACGTCGATTTAACGATGTATTTAATACAACACCTTGTCCGGTGAGAGTTTCAATATTTTTGAGTAGTGCGTAATAAGTAGGATTAGATTTTTGTTCAACAATTTGTACACGAGCTGTTCCATCGGCATGAACAACTTCAGGAATACGCGTTTTCCACTCTTCAGCGACTGTAAAAGTAATCGTCATGTATGGGGCCGGGTGATTAGTTTGGATGATTTCAGCAGCGACTGTGTCGAGCACACTCGGACAAAATGGACGCCAGCGTTCTCGAAACTTAATTTGTTCATTAATGCGATCAGCGATTCCCGCTACACTTGGGCAACCCAAAATACTGCGTCCACCTAATGCTCTAGGGCCAAATTCCATGCGACCTTGAAACCAGGCAACTGGATGTCCTTCGGCAAGCAATTGTGCGGTTTTTTCAGCGATATTGTCAATTTTCTCAAAGCTTGGTTGTTTGGGGTGAGCTTTACAAGCCGTAATGCACTCATCAGTGGAATAATTTGGGCCCAAATACATGTGTTGTAGTGGTTCAACCGCGATGCCTTGATTAGCAATGACATAGGATGCGGCGCCGATAGCAGTGCCAGAGTCAGACGCAGCAGGCTGCACGAATAGTTCATTTACATAGGGTAGCTCTAAGATGCGTTGATTAAGTTTGACATTTAATGCACCGCCACCAGCAAAAGCAAGTTTCCCACCATTTTCGATTAAAATATCTTTTAGATAAAATTCAATGAGCTTTAGTGAAATATCTTCATACAGTTTTTGCATGCTTGCAGCATAATGAATGTAAGGATCATCCGCAGCGTAATGTTTGCGTTTTGGCCCCAGCCATTCAATGAGTTTTTTGCTAAAGTAATGCCCTTTACCGTTTTCTTTATAACGCCTAGTGCCAACAGTATTGATTAATTTTGTATTAACTTGAATTTCGCCATTACGGTAATCAATTAATCTGGATAAATCATATCGCAACGGGTCACCATAAGGTGCCATTCCCATGACTTTATACTCTCCATCAAGCATTTCAAAGCCGAGGTATTCTGTTAATGCGCCATAAACACCACCGAGCGAGTCAGGGTCATAAAACTCTTTGATTTTATGAATTTTATCATTTTCCCCATAGCCAAAAAATGTGGTGGCGTACTCTCCTTTGCCATCGATACCAAGAATCGCAGTTTTCTCTTTGAAATTAGAAAGGTGATAAGCGCTACTTGCATGAGCGAGGTGATGCTCAACAGGAATAAATTTAATTCTCTCCCAATTAATGCCAAGCTGTTTGCAAAGACTTTTAACGTTATCGCGATTGCGACGAAATCGTCGATTACCATTAAAAATAGCATCTAGTGCGCGATCAGGTGCATACCAATAGCGTTTGGCATAATGCCATCTGGCTGGTGAAGCTAAGCTAATTGGAGCATAGGGGAAGGCAATGACATCAATGTCGTTTGGAGTAATTTTTGCAAAGTCCAGGCAAAATTTCGTTGCTTCAATAGGTAGTTTGTTCTTGGCATGTTTATCACGAATGAAGCGTTCCTCTTCTGCAGCGGCAATTAATTTACCATCAACGAATATGGCTGCAGAGGCATCATGGTTTAATGCGCCTGATAAACCGAGTGTAATGAGTGCCATTAGAATAATCCTTTAGTTTATCAGCTTGTCTTTAAGGCTGAATGATAAAATGTGAATAATTTATCGTTATCTAACCAATTTTTTAAAAAGCGTTTCATGTCTTTTTGGTGAGCTTTGTGGAAAAACAATGGAGTGCGATAGTTTTTCATTGCGTCCAAATCAATTAGGTAGGGTTGATTATTTTTTATAATAATGTTCGAACCTTTTAGGTCACCATGAGCAATTTTAGTGTATTGAAACTTTTTTAATAGCGTTGCAATTTCAGTCGCCATTGTAGCTAATTGTTGCTGATTTTCAATATGCTCTTTGCTAAATTGGACAATGTCCATGCCGTCTATAGATTCCATCATTAAGTAGGCTGTAGATCGAAAAGGTCCAAAACGTTTTTCATATATTGCCAGTGGTTTGGGTGTTTTGATGTGATAGAATTCTAATGTTAGCCCATTTTTCCATGCATGCCAGGCACGACTTGGTCGAATGGCCCGTCCTATTCCATGCAGCTTATTTTTTATGTTGTAACGTTTGATGATGAGTGTTTTTTTATCAAAAGTGACTTTGCTAACGGTTGATTGATTACCTTTTTTGAGCATTTCACCTTGCTTAATTAAGCTGTCAAGATTTGGCAATAGGTTAGATAAGTGATCAAAATTATCACGTTGGCTAATGAAAAGTTCACGCGATGTTTTTTTGCATTTAAAAGCACTGCAGTTTCTAGTCATTTTTTTCTGGTATTTTTTCAAACGCCAAATTCTTGATTTTTGAATTTTTTTACGCATCCGAACTGGTTTTTGAGGAATTTCTCGGCTTATTTGGTATGTTCTCAAGAAGTTTTGAGCGTTTTTATCATATTCAGGCGGAAATTGAGCTAAAAATAATAGAAAATTTTTAAATAAATAGCTCTGGTTTTTTATGTTGGATTCAATTGCTCCAGAATCAATGACATATATTGAGTTCTCAGCAATAAAAAAATTATCCGGATGGATGTCTGGTTGCATGATGCCTTGGTTATGCATTTCAGCAATTTTTTTGATTGTTTCAGTGAATCTATGTTTTTTTTTCGTGTTGGTTTTTTTCTGTGATGAAAGATAAGAGAGTAAGGTTTCTCCGTTAAGAAATTCATAGATGACTATAGCTATAGAGTCGCTCAGATCAGAGCCACTCCAAAAAACTGGTGGTGTTTTGATTCCAAAGTTTTTTAAAGCATGATGTCCAGCAATTTCACGTTGATAATCACGATTTCTTTTTTGAGAGTGATAAAATAATTTTACAATAACAGTTTTATCCTGCCATTTTGCTTTGCAGACTAATCTGCGTTTTGGCAGGATTCTTAAGGCTTCGAAACAGGTGATTTTATCGAAATTTTCAGTGTTTGTTTTGATAGAAAAGGGTAGTTTAACCTGAAATTCAGATTGGAGTAGAACATCTGAGTTTTTGATAACAGGCATGGCTATTTTTTTGATTTCTTTTTAGTGTATTTTTGCAGTTTTTTAGAAAAAGATTCAATTTGTTTGGAATTTTTAGCTTTAAAGTAATGGGATAAAAAAACTTGTTGATCATCGATATTCCAAAAATCAGCATGGCGGAATAAACAGTCGATATCTCGTCGTTGGCAAAAATGTTTGAGAAGTCTTTTGCGCGATTTTTCAAGATCAATAATGCGAATATCCCGCTTTTCATAGTGTTGATTCACCAAAATATGTTTAGGATAAAGCGCAGAATGTTGGATTTTTGCTTGATGCAGGCGATTCAGGATTTCAGCAATATGTTTGAGTAAGAAATGATGCCAATTATCAAATTCAGTTTTTGGTAGTTGACTAATCTGTTGATATAAGTTGTCCAAAGATACGTGCTCATCAAGTCCTAGCGTAATCAGTAAAGCTTCATGGTTGCTATTTTTTGTGCGTTGCCCAGCGTAGAGAGGTAACAGTGAGGGTATATTTAAATGATGGTATTGTTTTAGATAACCAAATTCAACTGCAGTGGTTGGTTTTCCTTGGAATGGATGACTAATTGTGCGACGTTGGTGGTTTTCTTGGTGTTTAATGTAAATTGATTGGTTAGAATTTGGTAGCATGAGTTTACCGACATAGCTTTCACCTCCACGACCAACATTAGGTGGTTCAATTGGCTGTAAATCCAGAGACCAAATTGTTTCAAAGTCAAATAGGCTGAGTTCATGTAGTTTTGATTTCCAATCATTGTGCCAATATTCTTTCATTTTTTTCTTCCATCAAAAAAGCTAATAATTTGTCGAATCATTTTTTTGTCATGTGGTGATAATTTGCTGCGATTTTGATAATAAAGGAAAAATCGTAGGCGCTGTGATCTAGACATGGTTTGGCTAGCAACTTTATCTAAACACGCTATGTCTTTAATAATACCACGATTTAGTAGAAGGCCATATTTGCGTTTTCCCAGAGGGCAATCGATGAAGAAAATCTTTGGTTTTTGTGGGTGTTTGTCTTGAACGTTGACTAAAATATTACGCCATTTTAGGTCATTGTGAACAAAGCGTTGTTGGTGCAGAGCTTGAGTGTATTCAGCAATTTGTTTGAGCGTTTTATCCAGTAAAGCGTGGTTTTTGAGTATCTGCTGTTTTGTGTTTGAAATATTACTTAAATTCCAGCTATTGTTGATTTCTTTAGTAATTAACACGCCATTTTTGAAAAAACCAAATTTTCTCACTTCACCAAAAGCAACTATGTCTGGTGTGGGGATGCCACTCGATTGAAAAAAAAATAAATTTTCCCATTCAAGTTTGATGCGACTTTTCCCAAACCACTTTCTTAGTCCTTTTCCAGCTTGATGATAGATCTTAATGTAGTAGTTATCAGCGCCTATGCGGCATTTCTTTAAATAGCTAATTGGTGATTGAGAGATTATTTCTCCAGGGAGATTGATAGCAGCTGTTATATTGATTGATTGATAAGCTATTTCAGAATGCTGATAGTCTAATGAGAATTTCCATATGCTCATGATGCGCTAGTCACTAATTTTGGTTGTCTTTGGTGCATTTTAAGGTATAAACCAATTGCTTTTTTCTCGATTTGTTTCCAGAATTGTACATTTTTTCGAAGTTCATATCTTAATCCAAATGCTGAATATTTTTTTATGAACCGCAAGAAATCACGTTTTGTTAATCCGATATCAAGTGCAGAAAAGTATAGGCTGCTTAGGTCTTTGATCAACCATCGCTTAGGTGATTTTTTTAGTAATAAAGTTCGGTGCAAGTCAATTAGGGAAAGTTTAACAGCTCCATGAGCTAAACTTTTTTTATCCAATAAAAAGTGACAAAGATAGAAGTCACGATGGATGACTCCGTGCTTATGCATTAATTGACTAATAGAGGCTATTTTATCAATCAGCTGATTTTTCAATGACGGTGCAGGTTTTTCAGTTGGCCAGTGCATGCAAAAGTCTTCAAGACTTACTGTGTTAACAAGTGCTTTGGTAATAATAAATGAATTTAAATTAGCTGGATTGTTTCCTGTGAGACCAAAGCCCACACACTCAGGGCAATCAATATCGATCGCTTGTAGCTTTTTGATAGCAAACCATTCGTTTTTTGCGCTTAAAATAGGTAGTCTTCCCGAAACAATATTTTTAAGAATTTCTGTCCAGCCAACACCACGATGATTTTTCGCAAAGTAGTATTGATTGTGCACCATAAACTCAACTGTGCGGCGATTAGCAACTTCGCGATAGATTTTGCCAGGAAGCCCTGCAACCAGAAAAAAAGGATCTTGATTTTTCCAATATGATGCAAGTGGTTCAGAGAGAGATAATATGGTTTTCATTATTGTATTTGATAGAGCTGATTCTTATGGTTTACATTAGTATTCTAAACAACTTGATACAATAAGTTGTATGTTTTCTTGCTTTTTGTAGTTTATGGTGAGATAAGTCGAATTCACTGTCCTTATTGTATCAAAATGTACCATTAATACTATATTTTAAGAAAGCATCAGGAGTGGTTATGAAATGTATTCAGCCAATTTTTTCTCAGTTATACACTGGATCAACATGGCAATGGTTGAAAGAAAAAAAGTCAACGTTGACAGCAAGTCTGTCCAAAGATGTTGAGCAGATTGCTTATTATTTCACAGTAGATGACCCCTATGCCTACCTGAGTTTGCAACTTCTCCCTTCTTTTTTCAGACATTATGGCATTAAATGGATGCCATACATTTTGCCGCATAAAGACATTAAACAAGATCTTGAATTATTGCAGCAATCACATTTTCTACATGATGCTCAATCTTTAGCAGATTATTATGGTCTCGAATCGTTACCTGAAAATAGAACCTTGCCTGAATCAACAAAGATTCAGCTTGAAAAAACATTGCTTTCAATAGCTAACCAAGAGAATTTTGCGACAGAAGCATTGGGTATGTTAAAAGCAGCTTGGGAGAAGCCTGAAATTGATGTGAACTCTGAAATTCAGCAAACACAACAACACCAAGCTGAATTAATAAGCAATGATAATACGTTAAAGAAACAAGGGCATTATGCGAGTAGCATGCTGTATTTTCGAGGTGAATGGTATTCTGTACCTGATCGATTGCAGCATTTGGCAAAAAAAATGTCGAAATTGAAGAATCAACCTGTGTGGTCGTTTCCAAAGCATGCTGTAAATCGGATAAAAATGCCAACATTGCTTTCTCCTGCTAATCAATCAATGCAGTTTTTTTTCTCATTTCGTAGCCCTTATTCATATCTTGCGCTGCAGCGAATATTTACATTAACAGAAAAATATGGCATTAAATTAGATATGAAGCCAATTTTGCCAATGGTGATGAGGGGTGTTCCTGTTTCGCGGGCTAAACGTTTTTATATTTTACGAGATGCTAAACGTGAGGCGATTCGCTTGAATATCCCTTTTGGGAAAATTTGTGATCCTTTGGGCGTGGGAATAGAAAACTGTATGCGAGGTTTTTTTTCTGCAATAAAAATCAACAAAGAGAAGTCTTATGTGTTGTCTATAATGCAAGGAATTTGGAGTGAGGGAAAAAATGTTGCAAAAATAGATGTGCTGCGATCTTTAGTTGAACGTTCTGGGATTGATTGGCATGAGATATATGCGAATTGGCATGATGATCAATGGCAATCAATTATTGAGAAAAATCGCCAAGATCTGACAGCTCTAGGT
>JAUIKI010000015.1 GCA_030430875.1 Gammaproteobacteria bacterium
GTGCCAACAAAACAAACGACACCATGATCCGTCTGAATTACAGTGTGCGCATGAGTATCTGAGTATCCAGTGGGATATTTTTCACGGTAAATATCAAAAAGTTCAAGAAAACGTATTTCGATGGATGAAAAAGTGGCCAAATGCGGATCCGTTTCGTCGTGCCACCATGAATTTATCCTTGAGTTTATCAAAATTGAACATGTATCAATACCATGAAGGAATTGAATGTGTCGATCAAGCAGCTGGTATTTGTTTGCAGGCAGGAAATTATTATATGTATGCTTGGGGAGGGATGATAAAAGCTATTTTATTAAATGAATTAGGCCAAACAGCTAAAGCAAAAGATATTTTAGAAAGCACACATGCTGTCGTTACAAAGCATGTCAATAAAGATACCTACTATGCAAAAATGTTGTCATTCCATTTGACTGAAATTTTATATGAAAGGGGGGAAATCAATGCTGCAATTGACCTTAAAGATTCGTTGTTAGCATTAGAGACATGGTCTGCTTATTTCAGTATTAGCAGGATAGTATCTACATTAATTCGCTATCATTTTTTCAATGACAGCTTTGCCAAAGTATTTGAAATTGCCCAATTTTGGCAACAAGTTGGCATTAAGCGACAACAATTAGTTTGTACAAATTATTTTAAATATTATGAAGTGATTTATTACATTGAGAATAAACAGTTGGCTAATGCAGAGCTTGCTTTGGGAGGCATCAATCTCGATTTTGATGCACTGCATAAGGATCCTTATCTTCAGCGAGGGCAGCAAGAGTTAGTCGATAAGGCAATAATTGAAATTGCAATTTGTCGTCAAGAAGTCAAAGAGATAGAAGTGCTACTTGAAAAATATATTGTTCAAGCACGTGAAACACACAGTATCAAAAAGTTGCTTTATTTTCTCCTAAAAATGGCAAGAGTCCAACAGCTAAAAGGTGATGATAACTCCGCAGAACTTTATGTTGCAGAATCACTGCAGGTTGTAGTGGAAACTCACTTTATTAGCCTGTTAGTTGAAGCAGGTCGTGGCGTGGAAAAAATGATAAAAAAACAAGTTGCTGATCTGCCTGTTGAAAATGAGGTAATTAAAAGTAAGATTCTGAATTTATTTTCTCGCTTTCGCCAACCTGAAAGAGCTATTCATGAAAAGGTAGCAGCACTTACAGAGACTTTAACAAAACGTGAATTAGTGGTTTTGCAAAAATTAGATAGCGATAAGCCCAATGAAATGATTGCCAACGAATTACATATTTCTATTAAGACCTTGAAATGGCATTTGGGTAATATTTATGGAAAACTTGGTGTCAAAGGACGACTTACTGCCATAAAATTTGCAAAAGAATGTGAGTTGATATAGTTCATTGAGCCATTTTCACGACGAGTAATTAATAAAATAGTGTAAACTGCCAGCGTAAGGTTTATCTTTGCGAAATACGACCTGCTAATCTCAAGAAAAATCTGATTTCAATCATCTTATGTAGCTTTCTGCTAAACTATTGCAATGGTCTCTAGATACATTTTATTTAACTGAAAATAAAGATCTCAGAGACAATGTAATAAAAAAGTGTCTTAATAGCGTCTGGGCGTATTACTTACATGTATCATGCCTCGTTTGGCGGAGAAATTTGAGATCTTTTCAGCAAACGATCTCAAAAATTATGAATTAAGCAGTCATGTTAACTGCTATTTTTGTTAAATCAGTATCAGAACCACATAAGTGATGATTCATGGAACTTTCTTTTTGGCAGCCACTACTCAATTGGCTTGAGACTAACCCGTTGTGGTTGGTTTTTAGTGTTTTTATTATCTCTTTTCTTGAATCGCTAGCTATTGCTGGACTTTTGGTGCCGGGCGTTTTATTACTTTTAGCCATTACGGCTGTTGCAGGGAATGCCGATATTAGTTTTTGGCCATTACTGGTTGCAGGGTTTTGGGGTGCTGTTCTAGGTGACGGTTTGAGTTTCTTTCTGGGTCGAAAGTTTCATCAACGGATTAGAGGTATTCGACCTTTTCGTACCCACCCTGAATGGATTCAAACTGGCGAAATGTTTTTTAGGAAACACGGTGGGAAGAGTGTGGTAATTGGCCGCTTTGTTGGTCCGGTAAGACCGATCATACCGTTGATTGCAGGCATGCTGGATATGTCCTCGCTGCGGTTCTTTTTAGTCAACGCATTATCAGCAATTGCTTGGGCGCCAACTTATATTTTACCTGGATATTTTGTTGGAACGTCGGTTCGGCATCGTTATTTGCCGCCAGAAGTTCTGCATGCGTTAGTGATCATCATTGTGATAGCAGTTTTGCTTTTTTATCTGCTAAAGAAATTACACTTTCAGCTACAGCCAGGCCAATATCTTTATCAGAAAATCAGTAGCATAATACGGCGAAATCATTCTCTATCCTATTGGTGGCATTGGTTTTCACGACATCAACATAATCATTTAGAGCCAGTGTTTCCCTTAAATCGATTGATGATTGTTTTGGGGTTAGTGTGCAGCTTTATTCTTACAGTAGCTTTTATTATTAATGGGTATTTCTTTGCTGATGCAGATCAAGTGTTTCAAGCTTGGATTAGCACAAATGCTAGCAACTCAAAGTGGATAATTGTTGATAATATTATGACAGTTTTGTATCTGATGAGTGATGCTGTCGCTTTGATGATCAGCTTTGCAGTACTTAGTATTTGGTTACTAATTAAAAAACATAAGGTGGCATTTCTACATTTGTTGTTTTCAGGAGTCAGCGTGCTTTTGCTTGCCAAAAGCTTTCAGTTTATAGATATTTGGCTAAGTGAAAACTCTACTCGAGTAATTCGAGTTTGTCCTGACCTACATGCCAGTGTCATTACCGCAGTTTTTGGATTTATCTCCTTGTTAATTGCTCATGAATTAGTGGCAAAGTTTCGTTGGATTATTTATGTTTTTATGTCTTGTTTGGTTTTTATTTTAGCAGTGCCAGATATTTACTTCGATGGGCGCTCAATCGCAAATGTGACTGCAGGGATTTTGCTGGGGGGAATTATTTGTAATGTTATTGGGCTACATTTTTATCGTTATAAAACGCATGAATTACATTTGGATATCAAGGCAGTTTGGTTGGGTTTGTTGTGGTTGTTCTGTTTGATTAGCTACGTTGTGTTGTTTTTCAGTCAGACGCTTGCAAGTTTTGATCATCTAGCATAGCCTGTCATGATGTTTAATATTGTTTTGTATGAACCAGAAATTCCATCTAATACTGGGAACATTATTCGTCTGTGTGCAAATACTGGTTGCATGCTACATTTAATTAAACCATTGGGCTTTACACTGGATGACAAAAAGCTACGTAGAGCAGGTCTTGATTACCATGAATGGGCTGATGTTGTTGTGCATGAGTCATATGAAGCATTTTTACAGCAGGTGAATGATTTTATGACGATATTTGCTGTTAGTACAAAAGGCTCAGTTTGTTATTCAAATATGTGTTTTAAATCAGATAGTTGGCTTTTATTTGGTCCGGAGACACGAGGTTTGCCACATCACATCATCGAATCACTTTCATCGAATCAGGTATTGAATATTCCTATGGTAAATGGCAGCCGGAGTTTAAACTTATCGAATGCAGTGGCTGTTGTGACATATGAAGCCTGGCGACAAAATAACTTTGTCAGTCAGTAAGTATTAATTCCTAACTATTTCACTGCATCCAAAACTTGGGTCTTTTTATCTCAAATAGACCTTCATGTGGGTTTTGAATGCAGTTTCAGCAATAGTGAAGATTTTTAGGGCAGTTTAGTTGGTAACAGCTGCGGTTTCTTCAGTTGCTTGTTTTTCTTTGCGTTTTTGAATTTCGTTATACAACGCGTCGAAGTTGATTGGAGCTAACATGATTGGCGGAAAGCTGCCGCGATTGAGCACACTATCAATATTTTCTCTTGCGTAAGGGAACAGGGTATTTGGACAGATTGTACCAAGAACTCGGTCCAAAGATTTTTCTTCAATCCCTGTGATTGCAAAAATACCAGCTTGTTGCAATTCAATTAAAAAAGCAGTTTTATCTTCAATTTTTGCATTGACGGTGGTGTTTATAATCACTTCAAAGTGAGTGTCGTCAATTTTATTGTATCTGGTTTTGAGCTCAAGATTAATGTTAGGTTTCCACGCTTTGGAGAAGCATTCGGGCGATTGCGGTGACTCGAAAGATAAATCCTTGACATAAATACGTTGTAGAGCAAGACTAGGTTTGGCTTGTGTTTCTGACATGGTAGTGACTCCTAATAACTAAAACCGCTATAATACCATATTTGTGTGCGAGTTAAAGTGAATGATTCTGCGAAAGAGCATGAACGTTGGATGAGTGAGGCGCTGGTTTTCGCTGAATATGCCTTTGCGCACGATGAGGTGCCAGTGGGTGCCATTGTGGTGTTGGATGGCCTGGTTATCGGAAGGGGTTGGAATCAAGTGATCACTCAGAGCGATCCGACAGCGCATGCTGAAATGATGGCTCTGCGAGATGCTGCGAAAACCATAGGCAACCATAGATTGGTGGGCGCTACTTTATATTCAACTGCTGAGCCATGTACTATGTGCACAGGTGCATTAGTTCACGCCCGGGTTGAGCAACTTGTTTTTGCTGCAAGAGAACCTAAAGCAGGTGGGGTTGTTAGTACCAATCAATTGCTGGCAAATCCATGGTTTAATCATCGAGTTAAATATATTGAAGATGTGATGGCGGAAAAATCATGTTGGTTATTGCAGCAATTTTTTCAGACAAAGCGTGGAAGGTGAGTTGAGATGCAGATTTTAAGACTTCTGGTGAAAATACGAATAAAATCTTCTGTAAATCTCATCAAAACTCCTCAGCTGATATCAATGGGTTAAGCTATCAATGAAAGCTGACTTTTTTCTAAGCCAATATTTTGAAGAAAAGACATTAAGCAGTGAAAAACTGCCAATTTGTAGGTTAAATATCACGTTTTTATAATGCAGTAACATATTTTTTAAGAGGATACGCTAAATGAAAATTGCCAGTGTTGCTGCCGCTTTTCCTGAACGAATTGTCACTAATGCTGAAATTATTGAGATGATTCGAGAGCGTAGTCAAAAAACCTTTGATGGTGATTTGCAGGCAGGGTTAGATAAAATCGCCGCTATGCTAAAAACTTCAGGAGCAGAAGAAAAACGTTGGTTGAGACCAGATGAGGCATTCTTTCCTCATGTTGAGCAAGCTGTTGAAAAAGCATTGGATGATGCGGCTGTGCGGAAAAGCGATATTGATTTGCTGATTTATGCAAGTGTTGATAAACGTGTGCTCGAGCCTGCGACGGCTTCACTTGTGGCAGGCGCATTAGGCATGAATCATGTGCAGTGTTTTGATGTGTCTGAAGCCTGCAATGGGTGGAGTCGTGCAACTCAGATTGCCAGTTTGTATTTGCAAGCAAAATTAGCCAAGAATGTCATGATCATTACCGCTGAGTTTAATGCGCATGAAAATCATTGGGGAGAAAAAAATTACACGTTAGCAAAAGCTGACGATATTCATTGGGCCTTTGCAACTTATACAGTTGGTGAGTCAGCAACCGCAACCATTTTGACTGCTGATGAAAATGACTGGGACCACACCTTTGTGGGAAGACCCGAGCATGCTAATCTCTGTTTTGTGCCGCTAGATAATTATCCAAAAACAAGCATGCAGTACAATCACTTTGATATGCGAGGTTATGGTGCAGGAAAATTCATTTCTCACTCAAAAGATTTGTCGAGAGCAGGATGGAAAATTTTGAGCGATTTTTTATTAACCAGCCGGCAAAAAATTAGTATGACAGATGTTGTTTTTCCACACAATCATTCAAAAAAATATTGGTTGGATATGGCTGAGTCATTGCAGATGGACATTCCCTTTTATTTCAGCTACCCCAAATATGGCAATTTGGTGAGCGGCTCAATTCCTGCTTCAATGGCTTTGGCAATCGCTGATAATACGTTAAAAAGAAATAATGAAGTGTTTGTCATTATGGGTGCAGCAGGCTTGGCATTCTCAATTTATAGTTTTCGATACTAGTCTAGCTAACACTTTTATGGTGCAAGGATGAATGCAGTGATTCAACGAATGGAAGAAATCTATAGTTATATTAAGAAAACTGCGGTCAAAAACACCGAATATGCAGGTGATGCAGTTGTTGTTGGTGGCATGATTGGTATTGTGTTTTTCCCAGTGTATTTTTATCTATGGGGCTATTTGTTTCCTCAGCCGTATGAAAGTTTTTGGGTTCGTCTTTTTGGTGTTTTATTTTGCATACCCTTAGCACTTTATAAAAAATGGCCGATGCGATTAAAATTATATTTGCCATTGTATTGGCACGTGACGGTTATTTACTGCCTGCCTTTTTTTGCAACTTACATGCTCATAAAAAATGATTTCTCAACCAATTGGTTGGTAGGCCAGTCCATTGGATTTTTTTTGGTGGTCATCTTGTTCATCGATTGGTTAATTATCATTTTAATGTATGCAGTTGGTATTTTATTGGCATGGATATTGATCTCTTTTGAGACAGGCGATTCTCGGTTTTTAGCCAATTATATACCTTATATTCCAATGTTTACCTTCGCTGTGTTTGCTGGGTTTATTTGTAATTTCTATGTCAAGCGCAACATTGCAGTGAATGATCGCCTGCAAGCAATGTTTTCAGCAGGAACGAATATTGCACATGAACTAAGAACGCCTTTAGCAGGGTTGAGATCAGGTGTTGAAGGCATCAAAAATATTTTGCCTGCATTAATTAATGCTTACAAAAAAGCAGATGAAAGTGGATTGGAAATTGAAAAGTTAAATAGCCATACTGTTTCGTTTGCAAAAGAATGTGTTGAAAACATTATTTATCAAGTTGAATTTTCCAATGAAATCATCAACAGTTTGTTGATTAACACGAATAGTCAAATGATAAAATCACCACACTTTGAGGAGCGATTAATAACAGAGTGTATCAATGCTGCGATTGATCGTTATCCTTTTAAAAGCGGGCAAAAAGAGATAGTCCACATTGATGTCCAGGATGACTTTTTAATAAAAGGGTCCGTTATTGTGATGATTCAAGTGCTTCATAATTTGATAAGGAATGCGTTTTATTATATTTCAAAAGCTGGAGAAGGCAGCGTGATAATCACCGTCTGTTCAAATGATACCAAAAATATGCTTTTAGTTAGAGACACTGGAACTGGGATAAAAAAATCTCAACTTAAACATGTTTTTAAACGATTTTATTCGAATTCATTTGAAGGAACAGGTATTGGCCTCGCTTTTTGTAAAGATGCTATGCAAACCATGCAAGGCGAAATTAGTTGTGATTCAGTCTATGGTCAATACACTGAGTTTATACTGTCTTTTCCAAAAGTTGTACATAGGTCTTAACTGGAGTCGTATTATGTTTTTAGATAGCATCATAGGAGAAGAAAGATACCCTTTCTTTTTTCCAACGCAGCTGATTATGGTTGATGATGAAAAGTCATATTTAGGTAATTTAGTTTTCGGATTTCCAGTGGAAT
Organism: Gammaproteobacteria bacterium; assembly: GCA_030430875.1. Classification (GTDB taxonomy): domain Bacteria; phylum Pseudomonadota; class Gammaproteobacteria; order Pseudomonadales; family JAUIKI01; genus JAUIKI01. The sequence continues at coordinate 7,527 of JAUIKI010000015.1, forward strand.
TTTCTCACCATCTGTTTCATTCTCCAGATAAAGCATTGAGTTATATTCAAGAGCCTGAACATTGGCCTCATGCCTCAAATTTAATGCTATCAAAGTGTAAGTATACAGATCAGATCAGTGATATTCCTTTTTGCTTAGGAAGCGAATTAGTTTTAAAAGAAATTTGTTCAAAACGGCGTTTCAATGAAATTAGTGTAGTGGTTGTTGATTATGTTATGCCACATATTGATGGCATTTCATTTTGTAAATATTTGGCAAGTGAGATAAAGCGTATCATTCTAACCGGTATGGGGGATAATGAAAAAGCACTTGATGCGTTTAATACTGGGCAAATACATCAATACATGCTCAAAGCGAATCCTTATTTATCGACAGTGCTCACGGATAGAATCAAATCATACCAACGAAATTATTTTAAAGAAATGAGTCATCATTTAAACCAATATTTAGGAGTGAAACATGTATTGAATGAAAAGGCATTGAATAATTATTTTAATTCGATGCTGCGACAATATGGAATTGTTGAATATTATTTAATATACCCACATAAGTTTTTATGTCTGGATGCAAAGGGTAATTATTACTTTTTTATGTTCGAGACAAAAGATAGTTTGCAAGAACATATTGATGCCGCAAAATTGAAACAAGCTTCTGTTGAACTGATTGATCATTTAGAAGATGGAAGTTGGTTCCCGCATTTCCATACGGCTGATTTTTTATATGAGAAAACCGTGGTGGATTGGCAAAACTATATGCATCCAGTCACGAAATTAGGAGATTATCTCTGTGCTGTGATTGAATCACCTTGGATACCTGGCTTTGATAAATCAGATATTTTCTCTTATGCTCATTTCAAAGCAGAACAGCCTAATGGGTTTTTTGCTGCTTAAATGGTAGTTGGTTTTTCTGATTTTTAATGACAGGGAAGTAGAGCGAAAACTCAGTAAATTGATTATATTCAGATTTTACACGTATCTTACCACCAAAATTCTCCATCACATCTTTACAAAAAGCAAGACCAATTCCTGAGCCAGCCCCGTAAGATTTTGTTGTAGAAAAACGGTTAAAAATGGTGGCGATTTGTTGGGGTGGAATCCCTTCGGCTGTGTCTTTAAAATGTAACTCATTATAGTGGGATCCGGGCTTTAAATAGATGAAAATTTCACCTTTGTTGGCTGATTTAATTGAATAAATTGAGTTTTTTAATAAATTAAAAATGACATGAGAAATTAAAATTTCATTTGCCAAACATAAAAAATCATTTTCAAGACTAGATTTCCAATGAATTTTTTCTTTCTCATGAAGCGTTTGAAATGGGTAGCGATTGATGGCGTTATTGACACAGGTTGCCATTGAAAAAACTTCTTCAGATTGCGTGACGATTTTATAATTGGTATTGATTAGCAACATATCAATAAAAATATTCGAGTTGTCGGTTTCAGTGATGATGCGTTCAGTAATATTCTGCAATCTTTGGTAATGACTGTCGCGTATTGGCTTAACAGCAAGCTTGCTTTTTTGCGCAAGAAGATAGCCATCAAAAATTGCAGGTAGATGTTTTTTTAACGCAACAGCTGCAGATTTAATGCCTAGAAGGGGTGTGCGTAACTCATGTGCGATGTTAAAGGCTACAGAAGTAACTGAATTAATTCGTTCCTGGTTAATAATGGCAGTTTTATGGTTAAAAATACTTCCTGCAACAAAAGCAAATCCATAAATGGAAAGTAAAGTGAGTGGTGATTCAGGCCAAACAATTGTTTCAGTTGTTAGTGCATAAACAGAAAAACCTAATAATAGCCCGGTGATATAGATAATTAATACTAGACCCCATGCATTTACGATAAACATTAATAACATCAGGCTAAGTAGCGTTGTTAATTCCCAGATCCGATCAAATTCACTTTTAAATAACATATAGTTGAAGAAAAATGGGAGATTGTATGTTAGGGCAATGATGGAATATGTGGGAAGATGCTTACTTAGTGATGATGGGAGTTTGTTAATAAGTATTGGGATACAAATGACCGAACCTATCAAACGAATTGTAAGATTATCATATGTTCGAGGGTGCACAATTATCCAGTAAAAATAAGTCAATGGCATTCCTAATAGCCCAACCCAAGCCAATGTTTTTAACTGTGGCTGAATTTGGTTGTAGAATTCTTTTGATGCTCGTTTGAAATAATTGACTATATTTATCATGGTTAAGTGTGTGATGGTAAAATTTTTGGAGATAAATTAAGTCATTTTTTGAAGAGCAGCTGTCTTCTGTGCTCACTCTACGAGTGCTTCACCTATGCCGCGAGGGTCTGATGCTGCAAATATATTATTTGATTTTTTATCCCAAAGAATTGCTTGCATGTTGCCATAAGAGACCCCTTTCGAATTAATTTCAAAAAATTGGTGACCATATTTTTTCAGAGTTTCTTTGTCGTCTACTAAGAATGTTCCAGTTTCATGTTGAATTTTATCAGGTAGATATTGATGATGAAAACGTTTCACTGATACCCAGTCTTTTGGATGCTTTCCTTGAGTGTGCTCAAGAATTCCTTGTAGAACCATGGTGATAATTCGACTTCCACCAGGTGTACCAAGAATGGCAACATGATCATTGTGTTCAACAAATGTTGGGCTCATGCTAGAAAGCGGTCGCTTATTGGGAGCGATTGCATTGGCAGCTGATCCAACTAGCCCGAAGGAATTTGCACTGCCTTGCAGGTCAGAGAAGTCATCCATATGATTGTTGAGCAAAACCCCTGTTCCAGGTGCTACAAATCCTGATCCAAATGATAAATTGATGCTTAAAGTTGCTGAAACACGGTTGCCAAATTTATCGATAATTGAAAAGTGAGTTGTGTCTGCACCTTCAGCAGATGATTTTTGATCAATATTGAGACTTGGCGTTGCTTTCGCAATCTGGATTTCATGGCGGAGTGTATTAGCATATTGCTTGGAAATCAGTTCATCAACGGGTATATCAACAAAATCAGGGTCGCCAAGTTTTTGTCGTTCGCGATAGGCTAGTCGCATGGCCTCTACCATAATGTGCGTGCGATTTACTGTGTCAATATCGTTAATGGGATAGCCTTCTAGTAAATTCAGAATAATCGCAAGAGTAATTCCGCCAGCAGATGGTGGAGGTGCTGAGATAATGGTGTAATCCAGATAGTTAAATTGAATGGGGGTTCGCTCAACAACTTTATAATTTGCCAGATCATCTCTAGTCCATATGCCGCCCGCATTGCGAACACCTTCAACAAGTTTTGATGCAATCGATCCTTGATAAAATCCGTTATGTCCTTGGGTGGCAAGGACTGTTAATGCGTTGGCTAAATCTTTTTGTATGATCAGTGTTTGGCCATCATTATTGTCTGCAGAAGGTAAGAAAATTGCGGCTGTATCTTGGTGTTGACTGAGCACTGATTGATGATAATTAGCAAGCTTTTTATATAACGGGTTGCTGGGAAAACCATTATCAGCATAGTGAATTGCTGCAGCCAGTGTGGTTTGTAATGGCAGAGAACCATATTTTTTGGAAATATGCGCAAATGCAGCAGCTTGGCCTGGAATTGCTGCAGCCAGCGCACCATTAGTGGCTTTTTTGGCATCAAATTGGCTGTTTTCGTTCAAAAACAACGTGTCGGTTGCTTGATTAGGTGCTTTTTCACGTGCATCAATGAAGATATAGTCATTTTTTTCAGCGAGATATAGTAGCCAAAATCCGCCACCACCAATACCGGCACTGTAGGGTTCGACAACACCAAGGGTTGATGCAACAGCAATTGCCGCATCAAATGCATTTCCCTGTTGTGAGAGTATATCCATGCCTGCTTTGGTGGCGAGTGGGTGAGCGCTGGCAATAGCTGCATGTTTCGGCGTGATAGCCGTGGGAGTGGCTTTTTCCTCAGCAGGTTCAGTACATCCCGAGAGAAAAAAAAGACCACATAGCCAGATGTGAAAATATTTCATAATGAATGTCAGGTGGTTGAAAAAAATTCCATGTGAAATTAGTAGCCATTTTAACGCAAATCACCAAGATTAGTTATTTTTCCATGAGGTGGGTTGTTCAAGCATCCAGGTAGAAGAATAAAAGGTCAATATTTTGCGATAAAGTTCCGGTTTTTTGTCTCAATTTGAATTTCCCCCTCATTTTTCTTTTATCCACTTTTAATAAACGATCGCGAAGCGACAGAGCACCACGGGTTTACCCATAGGAATCTACTGTATGGTCTCTAGGGGAATAGCTAAAAGTTTTTGCTTTGCAAATGCTAAACCTGGACGAATAAAGATTTTGTGAGAGAGTAATTATATTTTTGCTTTATGATGAAATATAAATTGATTATTAAAGAGTCTTCAGCGCAATTTTTTTAAACTTACTCAATAGTTCTTCATGAGTTTCGTGGTGATTAGGGTCAAGCGGAATGCAATCAACAGGGCATATTTCTTGGCATTGTGGTTGATCAAAATGGCCAACGCACTCAGTACAAAGTGCTGGATCGATTTCATAAATCAATTCACCTTGATAGATGGCTTCATTCGGGCAAACTGGTTCGCATACATCACAATTAATACAAACATCAGTGATTTTTAAAGCCATATTTAAATTATTAAGGTTCGTATTGAATGTTGTAATTTGAATTATAGCTTAAGGCGATGAAAAATGTGCTTTAAGTTCAATTGCAACGCTTTTGTGTACAAACTTAGAAACATCGCCCCCAAGTGAAGCAATTTCGCGGATGAGTGAAGAAGAAATGAAAGATAAATGTTCAGCTGGCGTGAGAAAAACGGTTTCAATGTCTGGCATGAGAGAGCGATTCATATTAGCCAATTGAAATTCATATTCAAAATCAGAGACTGCCCGTAATCCTCGCAATACAACATTCGCATTTTGTTGCTCAACGAAGTCAGCCAGCAAAATGCTGAAACCAATGACTTCTACATTGTGAAGGTGTTTTAAAACTTCTCTTGCAAGATCAATGCGTTTTGCTAAATCTAGTGTAGGGCCTTTTTTTGTATTGGCTGCAATAGCAACAACAACGTGGTCGAACAACCGACTTGCTCGTTCAATGAGATCAGTATGCCCATTAGTGATTGGGTCAAATGTTCCTGGGTAGATGATTTTATTCATGGCTACATTAAGTTGTCACTGGAGCTAGGCACTTTTGCCCGATGCTCACGTTAATTGTGTACTTTAAACACTTAGAAAAAAGTATTAAGTCTTTGCTGCCAAGCTCTTTTATGCATTTGGTTTAATTTGATCAGCTAATCGACTGGCTTGTTTTGCCACCATACCATAAATTGAGAGTTGAGGGTTGGCTCCAATAGATGTTGGAAACGTTGAGCCATCAAAGATAAATAAATTATCCAAATGATGAAATTCACCAAAACTGTTGACGACAGACATGCTTGGATCTTCACCCATTGCACAACCTCCCATCTGGTGAGCAGTAAACAATTTTACCCGATGTTTTTTCATATCAAGCTTTTGAATATCGGCTTTTGCTTCTTGCCAAGACGTATAAAACTTTGCATCATGGTGACCAATTGAGACGAGTTTTGCGCCA
>JAUIKI010000279.1 GCA_030430875.1 Gammaproteobacteria bacterium
CTTTGGATTTAACATTAACTGATCCGACGAACAGGAGCAGTTAGAGCGAGCCTTTAAGTTTTAGTGTCGATACCCAAGGCATGCATCAACGCGATCTTGTATAAAATGACCATTTAACTAAACCTACAAGCAAGTTAGGTTAGATGGTTTAGCAGGGTTAAGCTGCTAAAGCGTAAGAATCGTCGTTTGCGATTACTTGTTTATAGAGATCGTTTTACGAGAGTCACTATCCGCTCGACATGCACTCTGGGTTTTGATACCGACGTCGAAGCCAGGTCGCCCCCTTCTTTTGAGAGTTGAAACAACGAATTTAGTTCCAACCAACACATCTTAAATTAACCCAAGTCATGATGCAAATATCTTTTTGGGTTGTCTCATTATAAGATGGGAGGGGTTATCCTATCATTATTATATAAACTTAAGGTCATTGAGGTATAACCAAAATAGGTTAAGGTAGGCGTTGTTTATTTATAACATGAATATTTCTAAGTAACTTTTCTAATTTGGTCAAGTTCAAAGGTTTGCTTAAATGATCATTCATGCCAGCATCGAAGCATTTTTGTCGATACTCGGTGAGAGCGTGAGCGGTTAATGCAATGATTTGGATAGGCTTGATTTGCTGCGTGGATTCGATCTCACGGATTTTTTGTGTTGCCAAAAATCCATCCATTTCAGGCATTTCACAATCCATTAAAATGCAGTCATAAGTTTGATCTTGTTGATATTGATTAACAGCTTCCAGTCCATTAGTTACCAAATTAACTTTGACGTTAAGTTTTCCTAAAAAGCCTTTAATGACTAGTTGATTCACAGGATTATCCTCAGCAACTAGTACTCTAAGCTCAGAAAGACTCGTAGAATATAGCTCATTTGATGCTGCGATGACTTCCTGTTTTTTTAATGATTGAGTAAGTGTTTTATGCAGCAACTGCATGGTCAATGGTTTCCTAATAACGTCAAATGCAACAAACTCGGCTGATTGAATGCCATCAATATGTTCTTCAATAGTTTCAATGATGAATATTTTTGCTAAGGGTTGAGACGTGTTAATGACTTGTAGATGATTGGGGAGTTGATGATTTAAGTTTGCTGTATCAATGAAAATAAAGTCGATAGAGCTTTGTTGTGTCGATATAAAATCAATGGCATTTTCTAGGGAATTATCATGAATGTAATGTATTCTCCAAGCTTGCAAGTGTGCTTTAGCTATATTGATAAAAGTAATATTAGTTGAAATAATAAGACAGGTTTTATCTTTAAGTAAATCAGATTTTCTCATATCTGAACAACGCTTATCACTGTGTTTTTCAAGTTCTATAGTAAACCAAAACGTTGAACCATTATTTGGTTTGCTGATGATGCCAATATCACCATGCATGATATTAACCAATTGTTTGGTGATTGGCAGACCAAGCCCAGTGCCGCCATAGCGTCTGGTGATCGATGAGTCAGCCTGAGAAAATGATTCAAATAAATGTTGTTGATCTGTGCTGTTAATGCCTATGCCAGTGTCTTTGACACTGACTGACAATATGATTTTGTGTTGATCCATATTTTTACAGTTGACTGTTACTACGATTTCACCTTCTTTTGTAAACTTGATAGCGTTGCTTAACAAATTGTTAATGATTTGACGTAGTCGTGTTGGGTCACCAATAACATCAATTGGCATATTAGGATTCATGTCGATAAAGAGCTCGATGGATTTTTTGCTGCTTGAGGCAGCAAAACTTGTAATGCATTCATCAAATAATGTTTCAAGATTAAATGGAATGGATTCTAGTTCAAGTTTTCCAGCTTCAATTTTTGAAAAATCTAAAATTTCATTAAGAATATCAAGCAGACTTTTCCCAGAGTTTACGATAATAGATGCATAGTAGTGTTGAATAGCTTTTAAATCTGTCGTCATTAGTAGTTCAGCCATGCCTAGTACGCCATTCATTGGCGTGCGTATTTCGTGGCTCATTTTGGCAAGAAATTCTGATTTCGCTTTATTTTGTGCTAAAGCAATTTGAGCTTTTGTTTCTGACTGTGTTCGTTCTCGTTTAAGATCATTAATTCGATCAGCCAATGCAAGTGATAAAAATACAGCATCAAGCCCAGTGCCAATGGCAAAAGCATAACGTGTAAATTCTGTAGAAGGAATCAATGCAAAGCCTGGTAAAACAGACAGCATTGCACCAATTGAATAGGCAATGGCGCCGCATAAAAAATACAATGCAGGTTGGTATTTTTTGGCAAGACAAATAGCGCTTGCTGAATTTTGAGCCACGATGGTTGCTAAGGTAAGTAGCATGGCAAATGGATAGCCTATTTGAGGATTAATAAATAAAACAAAAAAATTAATTACGCCTAATATTAAAACAGTGACCAAAAATTTATCAATGATGG
>JAUIKI010000016.1 GCA_030430875.1 Gammaproteobacteria bacterium
ATAGTGGCATTATTGCTTTTGTCGGACTCGTGGTTCCACACATGATTCGTTTTCTCGTTGGTCCTAACCATAAAACCCTGCTGCCATTGTCCGCATTATGTGGTGCAGTTTTATTGCTCAGCGCCGATGTGATTTCGCGCCTTATTGTCCAGCCAGCTGAATTACCCATTGGTTTAATCACAGCACTCTTGGGGGCCCCTTTCTTTTTAATTATTTTAATGAAACATCGTAATCCAAGAAAATAATATGTTTGAGCTTAAAAATATTCATTATCAACAACAAAAAATAAATTTACTTGGTGTTGAAAAACTGATGATTAATCAACATGACATGTTGGGGATACTTGGCCCAAACGGTGCAGGAAAATCCACTTTATTGAAAATAATCAGCGGAGACTATGCCTGTGATGGTGAAAAAATATTGCATGGAAAACAGAGCGATCAGTGGTCTGCGCGTGAGCTTGCTCGGCATTTAGCATTTTTACCGCAATTTAGCGAATTAACCTTCCCTTTTACGAGCTACGAAGTTGTATCTCTTGGATTAATTCCATTGACTATTTCCAATCGTCAGCGCTTTGCTGTTGTCCAACATTACATGCAACTCACTGAATGTCATCATTTGGCTGATAGATTATATACCACATTGTCAGGAGGAGAAAAGCAGCGCATTCACCTAGCTCGAGTGTTACTACAGCTCAGCCAAGCTGAAAAAAATCCATTACTATTATTGGACGAACCAACATCAGCACAAGATTTAAAACATCAACATTTTATTTTGCAATTAATCAGCGACCTCAGCAAAAAAGGTTATGGCATTGTTGCAGTGCTGCATGATATCAATCTTGCTTCTCGTTATTGCAATCGACTTTGTCTGTTGAAACAAGGAAAAATTGTCTACAATGGAAAAGTGACTGATGTGTTAAATACTCGAACAATTCACGAGATTTGGGGATATACACCTGAAGCACATAAAGTAAATGCCGAAACAATTATTTACAGCTAACTAAAAATTAAGTCTGTCGAGCTCTGTATTCATATACTAATTCTCGATCACAAATTTGCTTGTGCTTGAAACAGAAAGATTGCTCATTATTGCAAAAGCCTCAATTTATATTTTAGTATTGTTGAAGCATAAACGTCACCGGCCCATCATTGACCAAAGCAATTTGCATATCAGCACCAAATTGACCTTGTTCAACACGAGCCATTCCCCCATGAGTCCTTTTTGCCAAAGCAACAAACTCATCAAAAAGCACTTTACTTTGGCTTGGATGCATTGCACTGCTAAAACTGGGCCGTAATCCTTTCTGCGTGTTTGCAGCCAAGGTGAATTGTGAAACAATTAATAACTCACCTCTAATATCACACACACTATGATTCATTTTATCTTTATCATCAGGGAATACTCGATAATTTAGAATTTTGGCTAGTAATTTTTCAGTAACTAAAAATGAGTCATCTTTTTCAAACCCCAAAAATAATAATAACCCACGTTCAATTTGACTAATCACCTGCCCATTGATACTGACATTTGCTGTTAAAACGCGCTGTATAAGTGCTTGCATAAAAAATGTTAATTTGTATTAAAAACAGGATAGCTAGATATAAAAAATAGTTTGATATTTCAAACTAACGGTTAAAAATTTTTGCTTCTTAAAATAGGTTTAATCGCGTATCATATTGATTTTCAAAATCAACTTTGTTTTATTCACCATTCTTTCCCATGGATTTATCAACAATAATTTCACCAGTCAGTGCCGATTTTGCTATGGTTGATCAAAAAATCAAGGCTCAACTGGTCTCAGATATTCCATTAGTCAGTGAAATAATTAACTATATTACCGCAAATCAAGGCAAACGTATCCGCCCATTGATAGCACTTTTGTGTGCAAAATCCTGTGACTACCAGCAATCAGAGCACATTGATATCGCAGCAATTATCGAAATCTTACATACAGCCACCTTGCTGCACGATGATGTAATAGATGTGTCAGATTTGCGACGAGGCCATGCCACAGTCAACCGTTTGTGGGGCAATTCAGGTGGCATTTTAGGCGGCGATTTCCTTTATACACGCGCTTTTCGACTAATGATAAATCTAAAAAACTGGGAAATCCTCGATCTTATTTCAAAAACTGCTCAAACAATTGCTGAAGGTGAATTTCTACAATTAATGCACTGTCGTGACCTGATGACTTCTGAAGCAGATTATTTAAAAATAATTGCGTTTAAAACAGCATCACTCTTTCAATCTGCAGCAAAAGCAGGTGCAATCATTGCTGAAAAAGATCAAAATGGACGTACTACATTAAGTAATTTCGGGCTACACTTTGGTATTGCTTTCCAGTTGATGGATGATGTCTTGGACTACCAAGGTGATGTGGACTTAATGGGGAAAAATATCGGCGAAGATTTTCTGGAGGGCAAACCAACACTCCCGCTGTTATACACCGCACAAAATTGCTCAAAAAATCAACAAGATATTATTAAAAAATCTATAAAAAACAAAGAGTTAAGAAATCTTCCAACCATTTTAGAATGGGTGCGCAATTCAGGCGGGATAGATTACACGCTAAATTTAGCCAAACAGCATGAAGCTAGTGCAATCGATGCCTTATCACTACTACCAGATACATTATTCAAACAAGCTCTCCAACAATTAACGCAATTTATTACACAGCGTAACCACTAACTAATTTCCCATTAACGTGATAACACCCTAATTAATTACCAGTTCGTCGTCAAAACGTACCGCTTGTCTGCTTTTTATTCACATTGAGGGCCTTTTTCAATACAGTATACCCATTGAGAGCTTTTACGAATTTTTGGAGGGGAGTTATGCGAGGCAGCCAACATATCAAACAAGCATGTAACCAAGCGCAATCCATTTTTGTGCCCTTCGTTGAATTTGGTCACCCTACCATCAAAAAATCCATTGGCGCCATCAAAGCACTTGCAAAAATGGGCGCAACAATTATTGAAGTTGGTGTTCCTTGCACGAACCCTCACCTAGATGGCGATGTCATTACAAACGCCAATCGTATTGCATTAGACAATGGTGCTGATCTTCTTCAATGCATCCGCGCAATCAGACAGTTACGCCAAGAAGGCGTTAAAACACCTATCATGTTGATGAGCTACCAAGATGTTTTCCCAAAACGTAAGTTCGATGACATTGTGGCTGCATGCAAAGTATCTGGCATTGATGGCTTTTTGATTCCAGACTTAGATAGCAAAAATCGCAGCCTTTACAAGCACATTTGCCACGAACACGGATTAAGCTTAACAGACTTCATTACTGCAAATCATTCAGAAACTGAAATTCAACGCATCATGAAAGAAGCCACTGGGTTTGTTTATGGCATTTCAACCGATGGCAAAACTGGCACAGGAAGCTCTCGTGCAACAGGACTTAATCAGATGGTAAAAAATGTACGCAAACATGGTGACTTACCTATTGCTCTTGGATTTGGCATGAGCACAACTCAGCACGCTAAAGAATTTTCACCTGTTGCTGATGGCATTATCGTTGGTAGCGTCTTGGTTAAAAAACTAGATGGCTCGATGAAGCAAGCCATGAATCATGCGACGGACATGCACAAATCATTATTATAACGATTTATGCTTGATTCAAAGATCGAGGTATTTGTAGTAACGCCACTAACTTTTTATTAAGTTAATTACTATATTTTTCAGTAATACTTTTTTAGTACTATCTCTATCAGATTTGTTACTGACAAAAATCCACCTGGAAATATCATTTTATTGGGCACTGCTTTATTTTAACTAATGCAGATATAGTATTTTGATAATTACCATCACGTTCAACAGCAATCTCTTGTTCTTTTATATAAAGTAAGCCTCTTAAAAACGGAGAGAAACTAATACATCAAGTAATATTTATCCAACAAACCAGAAATATGTTAAAAATTTCTCCATATTCTTCAACCATTTCTAGACTTTTCTATTAAGCTATATCTTTACGGTCAGTTAATTTTTGAAAATAAATAACGATTATTGGACCAAGAAAAGAGAGATTACAATATGAACCCTACTCCCATACATACTCAACCAAAAAAAAGTGCCCTGGCATTATTAATTCCATCAATCATTATCATTTCACTGTTTATACTGGGTGGGTTAGCCGCAGTTATTTTTGGTATCAGTAAATTATCAATGACAATGGTTATTGTCATGCTGCTGTCAGTTGGGTTTTTTTCTATGCTGTGGTTGATTGGCTTCATTCAAATTAAAGCAATCTTTGATGGAAAACCGGCTCTTTCTTTGGAAGAAGGGGGATTTACTTTACATACGATGGACGTTTATGTGCCTTGGCATGAAATTGACTCATTTACTTTAGTTGCTGATGTGTCTGTCCTCAAAGTTAAGCTAAAGAATCCAAAAGAATTTCTTAAGCGACAAAAATTTCCTACCCGAATTTTACTCTTTATCAATGAGATGAGTGAGCATCATATATTAATCCTGCGCTTGAAAATGTTAGCAAAGGGACAAACTCAGGAAATTATTGATCAATTTTATGCTTTTCTGGCAAAAAGTCAGGGTGTAAAATCTGTTGCTGAAGAACAACAAACAAAGTGAACCCTTTGCAGCAAGGCTGCAACGATAAAAAATGGTTAAGAAGTGAATGTATCGCAAGCGCTAGTTTTCACCAACCAGAGCAAGCTCAAACCGGCAGTGGAAGAAATCTGCTAAATTAAGGTATAATAACAACATGCCAGATTTTTTTGATAGTTTAATTATCTCGATTGATTCAGCACGCAAAACACTGTTAGTGCCATCAATTGATAGCCCTCGCCCAACTCCTGCCCAAGGTAAATCATCTGAGTTAACGTCCGAGCAAATCAAGCACATTGCAGGGCTGATGCGAGTTAATCATGCAGGTGAAGTGTGTGCACAAGCATTGTACCAAGGTCAGGCACTCACTGCACAATCAGCAACGGTCAAACAGGCGATGATAGACGCTGCTGAAGAAGAGGTGGATCACCTAGCTTGGTGCCAACAACGTTTAAATGAATTTGATAGCCATCCAAGTCTACTCAATCCTTTATTTTATGCCTTATCCTTTACATTAGGTGCAGCGGCCAGTGCGATCAGTGATAAATTAAGTTTGGGGTTTGTTGCTGCCACTGAAGAACAGGTTTGCAAACACTTACGTGAACACCTAACGCAAATTCCTGAAACCGATAAAAAAACACGCGCCATTTTGGAAGAAATGGAAGCTGATGAGGCCAAGCATGCGACAAATGCACTTGAATCAGGTGGTATTGATTTTCCGGCACCCATCAAGCAAACCATGTCATTAATTGCAAAATTAATGACTAAAACAGCCTATCGAATATGATCTTCTGTCTTTTCTAGCATGGTTATAAAAAATGTTTTTTTTCGCAATGAACGCCACAAACCACCGAGAAATAATTTTTTACTCAGCAAAAATTTTGCAACCATTTTAGTAATTAACCAAATATCGTGAGCTGGGCGAAAATGGCTTTTTCGTAATCCTTCCGGAAAAAAATAGGCCGTTGGTATCCCAAAAATAGAATAGCCAACATTCGCTGCCGCAATCAAAATTTCACTTTCAAAAACAAAACTATGTGATTTTTCAGCGTTAATGGTTATTTTTTTTATCAAGGATGTTGGATAAAAGCGATAGCCTGATTGCGAATCCCAAATTTGTTGTCCGCACGCCCAAGCAATCCAAAAATCAGCAATACGATTTGCCATGTAACGCAATCCAGGTGCATTTTTACGATCAAAATACCTCGCTGCGATGATAATACTTTCAGGGTGTTTTTCTATTGCGCGCATTAACTCACGAAGATGGCTTGAATCATGTTGGTTATCAGCATCGACAGTAATGATTCCAATTGCGCCTTGTTGCAATACATAATTAAATCCGGTCATCAATGCTGCTGCTTTGCCAGAGTTTTCTGGGTGAGTCAACACTGTAGCTGCCGTTGATTCCGCCAGCTGTTTTGTTTGATCGGATGAACCATCATCAATCACAACTATCGGCAAATCATATTGCGAAAATTGCTCAATTACATCGACGATGGTCTCTGCTTCATTATGAGCGGGAATCACTAACCAAATATTATGTCGCTGTTGATTTGTCATAACTAATGCGGTTCTCTACTCAAAAAAATCAACGCATTGCTCCGTTAATTGAAATCACTTGGCCAGAAATGTAAGACGCCTGTGGAGAGGCTAAAAAATTCACCAATGATGCAACCTCTTCTGGCTCACCCATTCTCTGCATCGGCACTATTTGTTTAATGCGCTGTTTTGTAAAATACTCTTCATCCAACAATGGCGTGTTAATAATTCCCGGCGCCACAACATTGACAGTAATTCCTCGCGAGGCAAGTTCCAAAGCCAGTGATTGGCTTGCTCCATGTAATCCAGCCTTTGCTGCTGCATAATTTGCTTGCCCACGATTACCCATCACCCCAGAAACCGATGACAAACTGATAATTCGTCCCCATCGAGTTTGGATCATAGGCAATAACAAAGGCTGAACCACATGATAAAAACCATGCAAAGAAACATCGATAACACGATGCCACTGATCTGCTTTCATGCCTGCAAGCGGCGCATCATCATGAATACCTGCAGCATGCACAACCACTTGTATCACCTTTTTTTTCAGTATCTTTTGAATAACACTATACGTTTTCTTTTGATCAATTAAATCAAATTGAACTTGCTCAGCTGAACCACCTGCAACAATAATGTCTTTTACTAATTCAGCTGCAGATTCAGGCTGTTGATTCGCATGCACCAACACATGAAAATTTTGTGTTGCTAATTGCCGACAAATTGCCGAACCAATTGCACCACTCCCTCCAGTGATTAATGCATATTTTTTTTCTTGGTCTTTCATTGCAGTATCACCAAAATATCCCCAGAAATCAATATTGTTTCTTGAACGCAAACCTTAAAATGATACTTCTGTATCAAATCTAACTGCTGCAATACACTTGCATAAATTAACAATGAATTCTCTTTATCATCTAAATAAGTCGTATCATACGTAACATTTATCAAACTGCCAATCATACCTTGTCGAGGCTCACCTCTCTGAGCATTTACCAAACTGCCATGTACAGCAATCGCTTGGCTTGCGTATTCAATAGCAATCGTTGCAGAAAGACGGCGTTGAAATCGCAAAGGATTATTTTCATCCAAATGAGTTTGTGTTTTTGCAACAATTTCAGATTGATCCCAATGAACAATTTCATTCAATAAACTCATGCATCCGGCATGTGGCAAAAGTGTTTGTAATTGCTCGCGATTAATCAGCACTTTCATTATAACAATGACACATCTAGATTGAGATGTTGTGTTGTATTAAGCGGCAAATTAACTGGTGCTGATTGAGTTGCTAGCGCGTGTAAAATTGGCAAAACTTGTGCAGATGGATTATTTAAACGCATTTTCTCTAATTCGGAAATATTTATTGTTGATATTGCCATGATTTTTTCAACGGTCAATGTAATAGAAGCAATACTATTTTCTGTTAGTTCCGGCTGCAACACCCATGCGGAAGCAAAACTAGTCTTAACAGGATAGGCATTATCAAGGGGTGGTAGTGCTGAAGCGTCATATATCACCAATAGAACTGACTGCTTTTCAGCTAGAACTTGACAAACCGCTTCGACAAATCCAACTGCTACAGAAAAACTCCCACCCGACACACAGTTCATTTTCTGCTGACAATGTGTAGCAATCGCCCAATAGCCAGCTGACGCATTATGCACAGAATTATGAAATTTAGTGGGTGATAATCGACGGTCACTTTCGTTTTTATTTGCCAGAGTGTCACAAAGGTAATGCAAATTTTCTAAATCTCCAGCTGAAGCAACAAAAACAGTGGGTAATATATTTGGGGCAATGCCAGAAAAATCACACGCTTGCTTGGCAACAGCAAGAGACAGAAATGTTGTTTTGCCAACACGGCGCCGCTCTCTTGAAGAGAGCAATCCATCAGGTGAAAATACAATATCATCATTGATATAAGGTATTTCTCGCCGCAATATTTTTTTTGCTTGAAGCCAGTCCGTCAAACCAGGACCCAATACACCAATGCCAGACAAGTAAACTTTCATAGAAAAATAAAGTGGTGATTTATTAACGTGTGTCAATTTATTTACATTGTATTTTACGCAATAGCTAGATTATATCAAAGCTTATCCAGTGAAACTTGATAAATAACGCTATGACTTGATAATTTTCAACCTAGCAAAAATTGCTAAGCATAACCAAAAATCAATGCGCAGTTATTGCCACCAAAACCAAATGAGTTAGATAAAACATGACTGAAGGAAGTGTGACGTGCTTCCGTCAAAATATCACAGGTTATCGCCGGATCAATTTGATTAAGATGTAAATTTTTTGGCAAAAACTGATGCGTCAAACACAAGCCACACATTACCGCTTCAACAATGCCAGCTGCTCCTAATGTATGTCCTGTCCAACCTTTAGTTGAACTTGCTAACATTTTTTTACCAAAAACAGCTTCAACTGCAATACTTTCCATCTGATCATTAAGTTTTGTTGCTGTACCATGCAAATTTATGTAATCAATGTCACTCGGCAACAAATTTGCTGACTGCAATGCTTGCTGCATAGCAAGTTGTGCACCAAGCCCATTAGGGTGTGGCGATGACATATGGTAAGCATCACTACTTTCACCAAAACCAAGCAACCATAAATTAGTGTTTGATATCGAATCATTCTCAAGCAAAGCAAATCCAGCAGCTTCTCCAATATTTAATCCACAACGATCAATATCAAACGGCTTACATAAATCTTTTGATAATAATTCTAATGCATCAAAACCATAAAGCGTGCTTGCACATAGACTATCAACGCCTCCAACAACAACTGCATCAACCAAACCAGACTGCATAAGACGAGCAGCACTGGCAAACACTTTTGCGCTGGATGAACATGCTGTAGACACTGTGTAACAAGGTCCTGTTACGTCCAAAAATTTTGCAACAAATTCACTAACAGCATACATATTTTGTGTGGTGGAATAATGATACTCACCTGGAAAATTTCCATCATTATCACGATTTTGATAAGCTTGCTCAGTCTGCTCAATTCCTGATGTACTGGTTCCAACAATGACAGCAACACGCTGTTTTCCATAGGCCATTTTGGCTTGATCTACTTTTTCCACAAATTCATCTTGCTGCAAACCAAGCTGTGCTAATCGGTTATTTCGACAATCATACAAGGCTAATTTTTCAATGACAGGTTTTATTTCAAGATCCTTTACTCGACCAATGTACGTAGCAAGATTCACTCCGGGGAAATTATTATAAATTAATCCGGTTTTTTCTTTTTTCAGCTGTTGATAGGTGATTTTTAACCCTGTACCCAAGGCAGTTGTCACTGTATATGCAGCGACTCCAATTGGTTTTTTCATTTTTTAATTGCAATTATTTATTTCGTTCGTTTCTTGATATGATTTTTCTGGCAAAATAACCAAATAAAGCAAAGAAAACGTGGTCATTGTGCCGATAAATACAGCTTGCCCTAAATTTTTCAATACTTGAGTTTCAGCAAAAGATAGTAAGCCAAAAACAATTAATGTTGATACCACGCAAATTATCAGCCCAAAAATACTACGCCGAGCATTTTGCAAATTTGTCACCGGCCTGACAAGAAAGAAAGCATAATCTAATCCAAGCCCCAACACCAACAACATACCCAATACATGCATTAAATTTAATGCACCATGTAAATAAGTCAATACAGCTACGCTAAAAATAATACTTGTTGCTAAACTCGAAATAACTTGCCAAGCTTGCAATGCTGAGGATAACATCAAATTTAGAAAAATAATCAGAACTATTGCTGCAATGGCAAGATATAACATTAACTGCTGTCGATAATCTTTTAGCATATTCATTGATAGTGTTTGCAATGGTAAAAAGTAGCAATCTGGCTGGCAGATATTTATCAATGATTGCAAATCAGATTTCGCTTTTACGTTAGTTAATGGAATTTTTGCCTGCCAATTTTTATCCTTTATTGCTAGTAATCCATCAATACGCTGCTGTAACAAAATCGATGGGACATGTTGAGAATCAATTAACATCAATGATTGATTTCGATCTACTGAATCAAGAAAAGGCTGAAAAAAATCTGGATTCAATGGAGACCTTGCTAAAATATTCTGCAAAATCTTCAGCAATTTTTCTTTATCTGCTAATTGCATTTGACGTGATTTCTGTTGTTTATAACTAGGGAGCCAATCACTTAAAAGGTCATAATCACTGATAATATTTGCTTGTTTTAACTGCTCAAGTTCAGGTTTCAATAATTCCAATGTCTCCAATAATGATTGCTCATCTTGCTTTTGGACCAGAAAATAGGTTTGCAAATTTGGCATTGAAAATTGTTCACGCATCTCATGATCTTTTGCTAACAACACGGCAGGAACCGGCTGCATTGCAGATAAACTATCATCCCAAAGTGGGTATTTTTGGTAGTAAAATCCTATTATTGCAAAAGTCAACAAAACATATACCAACCATTGCCATCTTCCTCGCAACCTCATTATCGGCTCGATGATGCCTGGTACTGACATACGAAATGCTTTCATTGAGATATTTGGGACAATCCATCTTGCAACCAAAAAAGCAACAGTTAAACCAATTAAAATAAATAATCCTAATTGGCGCAACCCAGAAAAATCAGTCAATAGCATCACTGAAAATGCGACAACTGTTGTCAAAAAGCTAAAAAAAAGTGTCCGCCGCAATGATAAACTCACTTGATATCGCCCGGCTTCTTTCTCCATCAATATATGAATGGGATAGTCAACCGCAATTCCCAGCAACGTTACTCCAAAAGCAAGCGTTAAACCATGAATCTCTCCGTGAAAAAATAACACCGCAGTAATTGCTGCCATAACACCTGATAATAGCGGCATAAATAAGAGAAAAATCACTCGGGAATTTCGAAAGCTTGCCCATAAAAATACTATCAAAAAAGTAAAGGCAAACACTGACAGATAACTCGCTTCTTGTGTTATCTGTTCTCGCATATTAACAGCAATGACACCTGGGCCTGTCATATCAATAGAAACATCGCTGATCGCATACTCTGAAGCCACCTGATTAATCTCAGCAATCACCTGGCTCTGCGTGCTTGTATCAAACCCTGGTGCATTTGTTACGACTAAAATTAAAGCATGCTCACCATCTACTGAAAACCAAACACCTTGTTGAGATTGAATGTTTAATGGATTTATTTTTTCAAGCAATGATAGGTAATGTTGCGTTGGGTCAGCCTTGAGTAAATTTAATAAGTCCTCTGCAAATGGTGAGGCAAGCGTGATATGCACGACATCTATAGCTTCTTGCAATGCTGAGACATCCAACAATGTGGACGGCAACTCTGAATCAAGGAGGTATCGATATAAAAACAAGTTATCTTCAGCAAAGTTAGCAATATCGAACTGCGATGTGGATCCGTTATAAGCACCTGAGATCAAATGATGGATTGCAAGCTTATTGACCAACACACGACTAATATCAGCAAGGTTTTCGGCAGATTGGCCTGAGATTGTCAGCAGTATTACTTTTTGGGATAATCCAGACTGAATTTGTTCAATGGCAAATTGTTGCTCAGCAGTAACAGCATCCGGCAAGAACTGAGTTATATTGGTAGTCAAACTAAAAGATTGTAGCAAATAGCTTCCTGAGAAAAACAACAAGCCAAGCCAAATAACAATTAAAATTTTTTTCAATTAGCCCTCACATTTTTTGCAAGCTAGCTAATGCTTCAATTTCAACCAACAATTCTTTGCGACAAATATCTGCTTGTAAATAGAGGCATTGCGCTTTCTGAAAATATTGACTGACTAAGTTTGCAACCAAAAATTGGTCTGCTGCCTTTCGTAAATAAATTTTTAACTGCCAAACAACATCCATATTAGAAAAATCAATACCTGTTTTCACAACAGTTTCATCAATCAATGCCTGAATATTTCTTAAAGTCTCCAGCGTTTGATTTTGAACATCATCATGATGATGACTTGCATGCATGACAATACTGGCTGTGCCGGAAATGAACAATTGGAAACCATGGTCCCATTCTTTAAATGTCGCACGTGCAAATGCTGGACTTTTTGGACTATAGTCTTTTGGATAGCAATAAGCACTGATTTGTCTCGGATTTTCAATATGTATACCAGGCGTTTTTGCAGCAATAAAATAAAGTGTAAAATTACCATTTTGACTACCGAGCGCACTCGCTGCTGGAAATGAATTGACGCCAACGCGGTAGGCATCTAAACCACGATGCCTGCCAACACAAAATGTCTGATACCGCTCTAATGCATCAACTGCATTTATCTGTTTGAAATAGTGCCAGACGCGCAATAAATAAGGAAATTCTTGCTGGGAAATTGGCCTTAATAACTCCTGTAATAATATTCACGGAAGGTCTTTGTGTTGCTAAAATCATATGAATACCAGCTGCTCTTGCTTTTTGAGCGATTCTAGCAATTAACTCTTCTACTTTACGACCAACAATCATAATCATGTCAGCAAATTCATCGATAACTACTACAATATAAGGCAACTTTTCTAAAGTGGGTGCCGTTGCACTCTCTTCCCAAGTTTGGTCTGGCTGCCAAAGTGGATCCGGAATAGGATTTTCAGCTTTAATAGCATCGGATACTTTACGGTTATAACCAGCAATATTTCTTACCCCTAGTGCTGCCATTAAACGGTAGCGGCGTTCCATTTCACCCACACACCAACGCAATGCATTAGCAGCATCTTTCATATCAGTTACAACAGGGCATAATAAATGCGGAATACCGTCATAAACTGACAACTCCAGCATTTTGGGGTCAATC
>JAUIKI010000017.1 GCA_030430875.1 Gammaproteobacteria bacterium
CAAAAAATCATCTGGCAAACTTGCCCTATATAGCCCCGACTTCTCCTTATAGGACAGAGATAGGATCAGGTTATCCTGTGGGTTAAAAATGAAAGGCCTCACTTGTTTATTTTCTATTGAAAAAGATATTCGATTAACTATTGGTAATGTTGCAAATGTAGGAGATTATCAGTTTGAACTATCAGCAATCACTCCAATTAAAGGTCCAAATTATCTCTCTCAACAAGCAACAATTCATGTAATTAAGGATCATAAAAAAATTACAACATTGTTTCCGGAAAAACGATTTTACACAGTAAAACAAGTGACGATGACAGAAGCAGATATTGATCCATCTTTAACTAGGGATATTTATGTATCAATGGGTGACATGCTTGACAAGCAAACATGGGCGATCAGACTTCATTATAAGCCTTTTGTTCGCTGGATTTGGCTAGGAGGTATTTTAATGGCCCTTGGTGGAATCTTTGCTATTAGTGACCGACGATATCGACAAAAATTTAAATCAACTTAAATAATTATGCAGCGATTTATTTTATTTTTACCTGTTATTATATTTTTGGTGCTTGGCTTTTTTTTATATAGAGGGCTTAGTGTCGATCCAACCAAATTACCATCAGCTTTAATTAATCGACCATTTCCAATGTTTACACTTCCTACTGTGTTAAATGGTGATATAAAAACAGAACGCGACCTGCAAGGTCAGGTTGCTTTAGTTAATGTATGGGCGACTTGGTGTGTTTCTTGCAAAGTAGAACACGCTTATTTGCTGAAAATTCAAAATACAACTAAGCTGCCAATTTATGGCATCAATTACAAAGATAATAATGCTAAAGCGCAGCGTTGGCTTGAAACCTATCAAAATCCATTTGAATTTAGTCTTGCTGATCAAGAAGGTAGCCTTGGTATTGAGCTTGGCGTCTATGGCGCACCTGAAACATTTATTATCGATAAAAATGGCAGACTCCAATATCGATATGCAGGTGTTATCACTGAGCAAATTTGGCAAGATGAATTAAAGCCGATTATTGATAAACTAAAAGAGTTGGATTGAATCAAGTTTAAATGAAAAAAAATATATTTCACTTTTTTATCCTAAGCGTCACGTTTTGTTGGCATTCAACAATTGTTGTCGCTTCAATTGATGGTTACGTCTTTTCAAATGGAACACTAGAAAAACGCTACCAAACTTTAAACCAATTATTACGTTGTCCTAAGTGTCAAAATCAAACCATCGCTGACTCCAATGCACCCATTGCTAAAGACTTACGCCAACAAATCTATAAGATGCTAGAGTCAAACTATTCTAATCAACAAATTATTGAGTTCATGGTGGCACGTTATGGAGAGTTTGTCAGATATCAACCAGTACTGAACAAGCCTACCTGGCTACTTTGGTTTGGCCCCATTATTTTTTTATTTGTTGCGATTTTTATCATCAGCATGTTGATAAAAAAATCGAAGCGTCAAACAACTGTTGGCTTTTCAGCCGATGAATTAAAGAAACTTCACGACATAGAGAATCAGTTATGACAATTTGGGTCCTCAGTTGCATAGGGGTAATGTCAATTATTTGGCTGATTGCGAGTATTGTCTATGGCAAGCCAATCAAGTTATTACCATCTAAATCCATCAATCTATCTTTATATGAAAATAGTTTAGCAGACCTGCAAAAATCATATGAGAAAGGAAAAATCTCAGCTGAAGAATTAAACGCACTTAGCATTGATCTTAAAAAACAACTGCTTGAAGATTCAACTGTTAATGCAAGCAACAACCAATATCAGCTCACATCAAATTCTCATCAATTTAGCCATTTTTTAATTGTTTTTTTAAGCATAATATTTTTTTCCACTAGTTCCTGGTTTTTATATCAACGCTGGGGAAGTCTTGATGGAGTTGCAGCGTATCAAAAAAACATAGCCTTAGGAGAAAAAGCAGAAATTGCGTTTAAAAAAATCGTAATAGATTTAAATAATCAACTTAAAGAAAATGAAAATGACACACAAGCTTGGTATTTTTTAGCGCGAACATACATGAGATTATCAGACTATGATAGTGCCATTGTTGCTTATGAGCGTGTTTTAAAACTGGCTGAGTCAAGTAGTGATTTACTGAGCGAAGTAGCTCAAGCACAATATATTTCTGATCAATATTCAAGTTCTCCAAAAGTGGTGAAATATCTTGAACAATCACTGAAGCTTGATAAAAATCATATGCAAACATTACGATTATTGGGCCAAATTGCATTGGATCAGCAAGATTACCAGAAGGCGAAAAATTATCTTGAACGTATTTACGTTCAACTTTCTGATGGCGATGAAAAACGACAGCTGAAAAGGAAAATCGACGAGCTGACAATAAATTTTATGGCTGAATGAAAGCTTATTACATTAATCAGAAGATTTTTTCATATCTTTTACTAGTCGATAAGCCATAAAGCCTAGAATTAACACGCCAAAACCTAAAATGCCAAATAGAATAAGAGGCTGCCACGAAAATGGTGGCACTAATTTTTCTGAACCCCCTAATGTTTTCATTGATTCACTGAGTTTGCCTGCAACAACACTGTCGGATTGAAATAAATTATTATCAGCTTGTTCAGCTGTAATGATTTGTGGGTTTCCAAATGCCAAAGTGTATGGCTCTTTGCCTAATTTTAGAAATGCCAAGCTGTTAGGTTTCCAATGTAGCGTTATCGACTGAATTTGGTCCATTGCTGCTAAATATGACGTATTAACTTGAATTTTCCACTGGTCTTCTTTTTCTGGCTGATTACCTACCGTGGCTGAATAAAACATATCTGGAGAGCTTAAGATTTGTTGATTTTCTTGACTAAGTTGATATTGAGAGATAGGTGTTATGTTTATCCATTTTTCCAAATCATTTTGTTGGTGCAACTCACCTTTTAAAAAATGATTTCCTGATTTGAAGGCGATTTCGATACCATAAATGGGTAAATTTCTTGGTGAACTAAAATAGATAGCTTGTTTGGATTTATTAATATTCATGTCAGTTACTGCATATTTATTCGCTTTAACTGTTGTGACTTTTTTTGAAAAAGTTCCATAAACAGAATCAATGTCTAGAAAATCTGAAGATGACGCCGAAAGTGAAGTGAATCGTAAATATTTTGCTTGAGTCGCTGGGATTTTAATGCGATTTAACTCAATTGTTTCATTCAGATGATGCAGGCGTGACACCACAGCTGTTGAATTTATCACTGTCCAGTTAGTGAAATCATTGCTAACTTCAACAGCAAATTCGTTTAAAAAGCTATTCTGATTATTGAAAAATACTTCAAGCTCAACTAAATAAAATCCTTCTGGGCTTTTAGAGTTATCCAATAAATAAGCCGTTAATTTTTCCTTGTTATCTTCAGCAGAATCAGTTGCAATAATTACGCCATTTTGCAACACAATGTGTCGATTTTTTTCAGTTGGACTATTACCAAAAATAGGAAATACTGGCAATTGTTTTTCCTGCTGATCCTCTTCAACTTTATAATATTTTTCAGAATTTAATTGAAAAGGAATCACGTCACCTTCTGCATTGAACAGTCGAATATCTGCGAGATCAGAGCGAGAATTCTCATAGATTGAAATAGGCAATTCAATGGATTGCACAGTATTGTCACCGTGTGTAATGACATCATAGCCATAAGCAAAATCATTAGGTGTTAATGACTCATCAACACCGATTGCAAATGCAGGTAGTGAGAATCCAAGAAGAAAACTCATTATTTTTAAGGTGTTTTTATTCATGTTGAACCTTTCAGTTGATTAGTGTTTTTTGGAGGGAGTGGTGAGAAAAAACCCACCACTAAAATTAACACACCCACCACGATAAACGAGATGATTCGAGCAATGGTTTCAATATTTCCTAAATCAATGCTGAATAATTTTAATACGACGGCAGCTAATAAACTTGCACCCACAATCCAAGCAACACGTTGTCCTACTCGAGTTGCAATGATCATGATGGCTAAGCTCACGACTGCCCAAAATACTGATAAGGTCACTTGAACTAATGATGATTGATACAGTGCATTAAAAGCATAGTCAATATCATACCAGTGGTGTAGCGTTCGCAATAAAATAACGTTTATAGTGATAAATGTTAGCATCAATATTGTTGTCAGAATCAGCGCATATCCACTGACAAATTGTGTTTGACTGTGTTTGATATAATGAGACCATGAGAACATAGTTAGGAGCACAAATATCTGCACTAAGTCAAAAGGATTGAGTAATGGGTAATATGGAATCAATGCTAGATGATTGCTGTCAGGGAAATTAGCTAAGAAGCTCCAACCGACTAATCCCAGCATGAATGTCATTGCCGTCCATGTCGCATAAGCATGATGGTATTGACTAAATGGCCAAAACTTGGCTTTAAATGACAGCATTAATCCGATGGAGAAAGTGATGCCGATGCCTACTTCTTGCCATCCTGGGGAAGTCACATATTCAGCAAAAAGCCATGCGGAATAGAGGCTGAAAACCACCAAGCCATAGCCTTGCAGAAAAGGTGTGGCTAAAAAGGAATAGGGTAGTTTTTCACGTTGGTGGAGCATGAAATAATACCCAGCGAATCCGATCAAGGGTGCAAAAAACATAATCTCAGAGATTGATTGACCATAATCAATAAATGTTTCTACACAGCAATAAATTAAACTCAATGCATAAATAAAACTTGAAAATCGTAAGGTCCGCCACTGTGTTTTTCTCTCCAAGATAGTCAGCATAACTTGGGTGAACAATGCGAACATCAAGATAAGAAACGGAAAGCTCAGCAGCATATTGGTTGTGTAATTAGGGTCGCTCATGTTAAGCAATGCATATTCTTCATCACCATGCCAATCATAAATATCAAAGATGCCAGCTAGAAACCACACCAGTCCTGCAAAGATTAAATGAGGATAAGTCAACCATCTTTCCCAGCTAGGAAGTTGATCATTATGTTTGAAATAGAAGTAGCTGATAGCAAAACTTGCTATGGCAATTGAGGCAAATGTTAAGAAATAGGCATTGATAAATAACCAATTAGCTGTTGGTGTCGGATCAACTAAAACAATGAGCAAGCTGATGAATGGTAATATTTGACCAAATAACCGCGCAAACAAACGATTTTGTCGACATCCAATCCATACCAAGCCAATACCCTCAAGCGCCCAAATGGCGGCTGTTTGTTCACCTTCCAATATGAAAGGGAAAATCAGTGTGGTGAATATGATGCCCAGCGCTAAATAGCTTTCAGCAAGCAATTTTTGTGCTTGTGATCGACTCCAAAGTAGCGTTGCAGTAGTTAAGTAAAACAGCCCTAAAGCAAGGCAGGTAAACGCCATTCCGTATTCGAAATTTTCAACCAATGCTGCTTGCAAGCTGAACGCAATTAATGGTGTGCCAAAAACTAGCGTCCCATCAACATAGTTTGCAAATTTAGTGGTGTTTTCGCGCGCAAACAAAATGGCCATTGCATTAAATTGCAGAAAGAAAATAATTAAAAACGGTTCTGTGGTTTGAAAAAATTCACTGTAATAGCGTGACACACCCCACATGGTTCCAATACCAAAAGTGAAGAAAAATGCGAGGAGATTTAAAATGCGCCACTGTTTAAACCAAGCAATTAATAAAACACCCAAATTAAGAATGCTGTAGTAACCAAACAAGACGACATGATTTCCTTCGCCGGTTGACAACAAAATAGGTGCTGCAAAACCTGCAAGAATTGACAAAACGGCTAATGATTTGCTGTCTTGCAAAACAGCAAACAACGCTGAAATTGTGGTTAAAAAAATTAATACGAAAAAAGCAGCACTCTGTGGAATAAATTGATAGTACTGAAAACTTGCGTAGGTGATGAGATAGATGATGCCAATGCCACCTGCTTGAAGGGCAAGGGCATAACCCTTTCGCTTTTCTCGGATATACCAACCAACTGATATTAACGCCATGGCGCCAACAACACCCGCAGCTAAACGTAATGCAATGGGGAAATAGGCATGATCTGCTGCATACTTTACGAGAAATACTGCGCCAAAAAACAAGACAATAACACCTACACGAACAATTAAATTGCCTCCGAACAGAAATTCCTTCACCCAAGAAATGGCTTTATCAATATCTGTTTCGCGAATAGGGCTAGCTGTTTCAACTTCAGGTGTTGGTGTTTCAGTTTGATTGGATATGGTTGCCGCTATTTGTTCCTCAGGCATGATGTTAGGTGATTCTTCAATAGTCGGCTCTGATTCAACTTGTTTTAATGCCAAACCATCATGATCAGTTGCAACTTGCTGAGCTGCCTCAGGCGCAACCTCCAACTCAGTTTGGCCTGTAGATCGCGATTTTATTGCATCAATTTCCTCATTAACCCAACGTAAGTGCTCAAGTGTTTTACGTCGATGATAATTCAGCGTGTTTAATTGAACAAAAATAACCACAAAAAGAGCGGTAATAATCAGACCAAAAATAATTTCCATGAATCTTTCGTGCCTTATAGAAAAGGAGAGTTCATAAACTAATAATAAGTCAGCTGTCAAATTATCGCTAATTCTATCGCAAAGTAGTACATTTTACACAGCAAATAGCATTACATTAGCTTTTTTACCAAAAAATCAATTTTTATCATGCATGAACGAAGCTTTGTGATGAAGTTTTGTAATAAACCCTGCGGACAAAAAGTGCTTAAAGACCTTTCTAACTGCGCTTTGCACTATTTAATAGATGGATTTTTGGTGTTTTATGATCTTTGTATGACGACTATTTAGGATACTTTTAACTCAAATAAATGTATGCTTCCTAAAAAAGAATAACAATATTAAAGAAATCTATTGCCATAAATGTGATCTAAGGTAAATAGATACCACAAATTGCCGTACTCGGATCCCCACCGCTACGCTTCACCAGCTTAAAACATTTGCAAAACGGAACAGATATAAAGAAACAGGCCTATTGGCGAAATTGACAGTTCGTTCATGAAGTCACATGTATTAAATTTGTTAATAACACGGAAACGACGACATGAATAGATCAAAAGTAGGCGTCATTGGGACGTCAAAAAAACAAGATGAACGACGACTGCCAATCCATCCAGGACATTTACTGCGTATTCCTGAAAAGCTTCGGCGTCAGCTAATATTTGAGGAGGGGTATGGTGTACCATTTGGTATCTCAGATTCAGAAATGGCCGCTCTCACAGGAGGTATTGCTGCACGCCACAGTTTGCTGGTCGATATTGGCACGGTGATCATTGCCAAGCCAATACTAGCTGATTTACAGGAACTTCGTGAAGGTGGAACACTTTGGGGTTATGTACATTGTGTTCAGCAGTCAGAAATCACTCAGGTTGCTATCGATCGCAAACAGACGCTGATTGCCTTTGAGGATATGTTTGTTTGGTCTCCTAATGGGCATATTGGTCGTCATACATTTTATAAGAATAATGAAATGGCTGGTTATTGTGCGGTAATACATGCCTTACAATTGAAAGGTATCGATGGACATTACGGTAATCAACGCAAAATTATTATCTTCGGTTTTGGAGCTGTTAGCCGTGGTGCAATATACGCGCTGAAAGCGCACGGTTTTAGAGATATCACCATTTGCATTCAGCGCCCTGACCATGAGGTTCGAGAGGAGGTGCTTGATTGTAATTATGTTAGAATTCGAGCAGGCAGCGAGGGTGAGTCACGCATGATGGTAGTCGAACATGATGGAAGCATGCGACCGCTGACTGACTTGATAAATGAAACAGATATCATAGTAAACGGAACCTTTCAAGATACAGAGCACCCTACCGATTTTGTTATTGAATCAGAAAGCGCATGCCTCAAGCCTGATAGTCTGATTATTGATGTTAGTTGTGATGAGGGAATGGGGTTCTTTTTTGCCAAGCCAACCACCTTTAAAGAGCCAATGTTTAAGTACAAAACTATCGATTATTATGCCGTAGACCATACGCCTAGCTATCTTTGGGAAAGTGCAACGCGATCAATTTCTGCTGCTCTTATTATCTATTTGCCGATTGTGCTGGCGGGTCGTGGTAGTTGGCATGAAAATGAGACTATTCGAAAGGCAATTAATATTGATGATGGCGTGATTCAAAATCCTTCAATTCTGTCGTTCCAAAATCGTAAGCCAAACTACCCTCATGAGCAGCTCAAGCTGGCTGAAAATAATACCTCCAATACATCTGTCGCGTGCACTGAGGTAGATATATGCAGTTAGAATCCAAAAGATAAGGCTTTTATTGCAGAGGCCCCATTGAATATCCAGCTAAATATGCCTGTTATTTAACATATTTTCATATTTTTTGCTCATCAGCATGATATAACACCATGGATTGCGCTTGAGTTAAAAAATAGCTATATTAACCAATTCTAAGGCAGCAAATTTCGCTGCCTTATTTTTTTTATTAGAAGACGAAAATGACACAATTATTAAACACCTATAATCGACTGCCTATCGCCTTTACCAAAGGTGAGGGCAGCTGGTTGATTGCAGACAATAATCAACGTTATCTTGATGCAATTGCTGGCATTGCCGTCGTCGGTCTTGGGCATGCGCATCCTAACGTTTGCACAGCAATTTGTGAGCAAGCAAATACTTTGATGCACACCTCAAATATCTATCAAATTCCACTACAAGAAGCCCTTGGCTCCCAATTGTGCGATATTAGTGGTGCTGAGGCTGCTTTTTTATGTAATTCTGGCGCCGAAGCCAATGAGGCAGCATTGAAAATAGCAAGACTCTATGGCCATCAACTAGGCGTTGAAAAGCCTACTATTGTAGTGATGGATGGCGCTTTCCATGGCAGAACATTGGCAACCTTATCTGCCAGCGGGTCTCGCAAAGTGCAAGCGGGTTTTGAGCCACTAGTCAGCGGTTTCATTCGTTGTCCGTTTAATGATATTGATGCATTAAAAACTATCATCAACACAAATTCATCGATTGTTGCGGTGATGGTCGAGCCTATTCAAGGTGAAGGCGGTGTTCGTGTTGCTGACCCTGACTACCTTCTTCAATTACGAGAGATCTGCAATCAACAAAACTGGTTGCTTATGCTTGATGAAATTCAAACGGGAAATGGTCGAACAGGAAAATATTTTGCCTATCAACATAGTACGATCATGCCAGATGTGCTAACAACGGCAAAAGGATTAGGGAACGGTTTTCCAATTGGTGCTTGTCTTGCCTTTGAAAAAGCTGCACCTATTTTTTCACCTGGTAATCATGGAACCACATTTGGTGGTAATCCTCTAGCCTGTCGAGTTGGCCTTAGTGTGATAAATGAAATTAATCATACAACGTTTTATCAGCATGTGAATGCAATGTCTGAACAATTGATGGCTGCATTAAAAAATGCATTGCAAGAGGAAACAGGAGTGAAAAATATTCGAGGGCAAGGATTAATGATTGGTATTGAACTTGATCAACCGTGTGGTGAACTGGTAAAAATGGCTTTGGATGAAAACCTATTAATCAACGTGACTGCTGACAAGGTGATTCGACTCCTGCCTGCATTGACCATTCAATTTGAGCAAATTGAGCTATTAACGAAAAAACTGATTCCGCTTGTAAAGCAATTTTTAGCAAAACCGGTATAACTTAATCATGACTGTAAGACATTTTTTAACACTGCAAGATTTTAGCCAAGCTGAATTACAACAGCTTTTGGTGCGTGCTATTGAATTAAAGAAAGGCGAACGCTTTCAGCCGAGCGCAAAAACTCAACATAAAACACTGGGATTAATTTTTGAAAAAGCTTCGACGCGCACACGTGTAGCCTTTGAAGTAGCTATGAACCAATTAGGAGGCAACAGTATATTCTTATCATCAAATGACACTCAACTTGGAAGGGGAGAGCCAATTGAAGATACTGCTCGAGTATTAAGTCGCATGGTGGATATTGTTGCGATTCGAACATTTAGCCACGAAACATTAACGCGATTTAGTCAAGCAGCAAGTATTCCAACCATCAACGCACTTTCTGATGACTTTCATCCATGTCAGTTGCTTGCTGACATTCAAACATTTATTGAAAAGTGTGGTGATATCAAAGGAAAGCAGGTTGCTTGGATTGGTGATGGGAATAATATGTGTCATTCATACATCAATGCTGCTCGACAATTTGAATTTACTCTGCGTATTGCAAGCCCAGAAAATTACACACCAAATCAAGCATTATTAAGTCAAAATAAGCCGTGGGTAGAATTGGTGAAAACTCCCGAAGATGCAGCCAAAAATGCAAATCTTATTGTGACAGATGTTTGGGCATCTATGGGCCAAGAAGGTGAACAGAAAAAACGCCAGCAACAATTTTTTGCTTATCAAGTTACTCAAAATTTATTAGATCTCGCTGCCCCAGATGTGCTTTTTATGCATTGCCTGCCCGCACATCGAGGCGAGGAAGTAAGCGCTGCTGTGATGGATGATCCACGATCAGCGATTTGGGACGAAGCTGAAAATCGATTGCATGCACAAAAAGCGTTACTAGAATTTTTGCTTATTCAAGAAAATTAAATCCATTCATATGTCACTGCTGCTATCTGTTGATCATATTCAATGTTACCATCACCGCGATCATCCCATTGTTGACGGATTAAGCTTCACAGTAAATTCTGGCGAAATCATCTGTATTCTTGGTGCAAGCGGTTGTGGTAAAACAACAGCATTGCGAGCCATTGCAGGTCTTGAAAAAATTACTCACGGTGAAATTCGTTTAAAGTCTCAGCTGCTCTCGTCAAAAACAATTCATATCCCGCCACAATCTCGACAAATTGGTCTGGTCTTCCAGGAAAATACACTTTTTCCTCATCTGAATGTGTATGATAATATTGCTTTTGGATTGGATTCGCTATCACACTCGCAAAAAGATAATCGAATAAAAAAGCTTTTATCATTGATTAAACTAGATGCTTATAAAAAACATTATCCACATCAACTTTCAGGTGGGCAACAACAGCGAATAGCGCTGGCTCGAGCACTTGCACCTAAGCCTCAGCTTATTCTGCTCGATGAGCCGTTTTCAAGCTTGGATACGAGCTTAAAGCAACAATTGCAGTTCACTGTGAAAGCATTACTCAAAGAGGAGGGAACCACAGCAATTCTTGTAACGCATGATCACCAAGAAGCTTTCATGATGGCTTCTAAAATTGGGGTAATGCACCAAGGAAAAATCATGCAATGGGATAGTCCATTTAACCTTTATCACAATCCTATTAGTAAACATATTGCCAATTTTCTCGGTGCTGGTTACTTTATTTCGGGAGAATACATTGATGACAATAAAATAAAAACAGAATTGGGATTATTTCAAATTAATCAAAATAAAACATTATCTCTTCATGCTAATGTTGATGTGCTAATTCGTCCTAGTGATATTTATTATGATGAGAATTCAAGTATTTTTGCTAAGATTATTGATAAAACCATGTTTGGCGCAACAACACGTTATACTCTTGAGCTTGCTAATAAAGAAGCGATTGAAGCAATATTTCCTAGCCATTTTAATTTCGAAATTAATGCTCAAATTTCAATTCGTGCCGATATTAAAGACATTATATTATTTTAATGTGCAAACACATATGTTCATGTAGTCTTGTAACTAGGTTTGCCTAGCTACTTTGGTATATACTGAAGCCTTTGAAATAAAGATTTCATGCCAATTCTATTTTTGAAAATAAACAGATATTATAGCTATGAAGTTTGGGAAAAAACTACAAGAGCTCAGAGTTAAAGCTGGGTATAAGCAGCCTGAAGTTGCTAAAATGATGGGGATTGAGCAATCCTATCTATCAAAGTTGGAGAATGATCGAGCCATTCCCTCACGAGAAATGTTTGAAAAAATCATTCATGTTTTCCAGCTAACACCTGAAAAACTATTTGATGGAATTGATCCAACAATTCTTTTTCGAGATTTTGACCATATTCCATGGATTGCAGAGAAACTAAAGGATTATGAGCAAAAAAGTCTTTATCACACTATTCGTTGGTTAATACTGTCTTCCATTATTTCTGTTATTGGTAGTGTAATACTTTTATCAAGTGTCACTGGATTGATTTTCAACAACAAAGAATACACCTACGTTGGCTCTTATTCCTATTATGATCAAACATTGAAAAAAGGTTTTGGACAAATTTCTTTTCAAGCAAATAATTATTTAGGGCACTTTGTTTTTTTTGGCGAATATGGAAAGCCTTTATTTATCTACCGGTACGATAATGAACAATTTTATTATCGTACTGAAAATCGCTGGCTAACTTTCGTGGGTAGCATTTTCTTAATTGCAGGACTAGGGTTTGGTTTAGTCAGCAGATATATACGAAAACATGAAAACTAATAATGGTAAAAACGTGTGAATTTCGGCAAAAAAATTAAAAATTTGCGAATTAAGCAAGGTAAAAATCAGCGTGATGCAGCGAAATCCATTGGGATTGATCAATCTTATCTTTCCTTGCTTGAAAATGATCGCTGCGTTCCTTCAGAAGATATTTTTAATCGACTTGCTGATGCCTACAAAGTGAATTCGAATGAGTTATTAATGGGAATCAACCCAACAGCTATCTATCGAGATTTTAATCATATTTCAACAGTTGCAGCGAAGCTTGATGACTATAAAAAGTCTGCCAAGGAGAGTTATCGCCATATTTTTATTGCTTCAATTATCAGTTGCTGTGTGGGTGTTTTAATCATTATCACAGGGTTGAGTGGAATTTTGCAATCTAACACTATATATAATTATGGAACCATTACCAAAAAACAACTGTATTTATCTGAAAATTACTACCCAAATTCTTATAAGAACATTAACGCAGAGGGATCTGTTTGGTTTGAAAGTTTGCCGTATGAAGAGCTGATCAAAGAAAATTA
>JAUIKI010000018.1 GCA_030430875.1 Gammaproteobacteria bacterium
ATTAATTTTTGGATACTAGAAAAATCCAACTGTCCATGACCAGCAGCCGCATGAAGTGCATATAAATTTCTCGCAAGCCCTCCCAATGGAACTGATGATTTTGTTGCCAAAGCAGACTCCAACGCAAGACCTAAATCTTTTGCCATTAAGTCAACCATAAAACCACCTTGATAACCTGCTGATGCCGGAACATTTTCCATAGCACCAGGATATGGATTGTAGCAATCTAGCACCCAGTTTTTCCCTGAACTTTTTTGCATAATATCAGAAAGTACTGTTGGATCTAATCCGTTCGCCACACCGAGCTGAATTGCTTCAGCTGTCCCAATCATGGTAATAGCCAACAACATATTATTACAAATTTTACACACTTGTCCTGCACCATTCTCGCCTGCAAAAAAAACATTTTTACCCATGGCTAACAAAATTGATTCTGCAGATTTAAATGCCTGTTCAGAACCACCCACCATGAAAGTGAGTGTTGCATTTTCTGCACCCACTGTTCCGCCAGAAACTGGCGCATCAATTACCTCAATGCCATATTTTTTTCCTGCAGATGCAACCTTGCGGGCCATCTCAGGAGAAATGGTGCTGCAATCGATGACTAATGTATCACTGCATAACTTTTCAAGCAGTTTATCCTGAGCGATGTAAACAGATTCCACGTGTGGACTTGAAGGCAACATGGTAATCATATAGTCAAGTTTTTTGCCAGCAAAAGCTTGCACACTCTCTACAGCACTTGCTCCCAAACTCACCAATTCACCAACAACCTCTTGAACAATATCAAAAACGATTAACTCATGGCCTGCTTTAACTAAATTCTTAGCCATTGGAGCACCCATGTGCCCCAAACCAATAAATCCTATCACTGCCATATTCAACTCCTTGATGACTATTCCAGACTAATCTGACTGACTCATGCGCAGATTTCAGAAAAACCCCACCAAGCTTACACAAACTTTCATGCAGAGGAAAGCATCATAATCACCTGACATCCAAGACTAATCATCAATGGTGAATTGAGACTTTGCAGCAAAAAAACGCCGATTGAAAAACTGACATAAAAATAGGACCACATCCTTGTGTTATTGACAGATTAAGATCTTTGCAATAAAAATCTGATAATAAAAAATGGTTACGCCTCTAATTTTTCGTTGTAAAACTGACGAATAATTTGTTATGACC
The DNA here is from genome assembly GCA_030430875.1 of Gammaproteobacteria bacterium. GTDB lineage: Bacteria > Pseudomonadota > Gammaproteobacteria > Pseudomonadales > JAUIKI01 > JAUIKI01. The sequence goes on from JAUIKI010000018.1 coordinate 1,189, forward strand.
TACATTTTGCACCTAAACCTGGAGCTTTTTCTTTATTTTTTCTTGCATTATCTTTCATCGCAAAAGCCTCAGATTGCTACTCAAAAAAAATCATAAATGGAAGATATTTATTCACCATAAAACATTTTTTAACACTCCTCTTCTTCCAAGTGTTTTTTAGTCTGATTAATTTGAACATCTTCCATAACTTCATCCAAACGCTGCCGCAATTGCAGCTCTATTTTCTCCAACTTGATTCTAAACAGTCGCATTGCTTCACGTTTTCGCTCAGTGACATCCATTTTAATCATGTCAAAATCTACTGTTTCATCAATTACATCATGCACATCTACATCTATATTTTGCAGATTCGTATAATTCCCTTGGTCTTTTTTATTCACCCAGAAACCCTCTTGGTTTTTTCATGACTCCTATCAAAAGATGTGGAACATTGTATTTAAATCAAACTACTATAAATATTGGCTATTACCGATAGTCTTTGTAGGAAATACATAGAACACTGTGTGCAAAATAAGCTCTCTCAGTTGCAATTTTCTTCATAGCTAGATCCCAATAAGATTAATATTTAATCGTATTGGGTCTCCAAAATAAGCAAAGAATGGCTTAATATTAATCACTTTATGCAAATTCTTTTGTCAACGAGCATATTTTTCGATAACGTGTAAGCCTAAGCTGCTTGTTTTCAGCAACGAAAAAACAGCTTATGTAATGCTTAGTTTCAAGGAATGGCATCACCCAGGAAGGGAAAAAGTAAGAGACATGGATATCACCACTTCAAAACGATCACATAAACTCCAAACAATATCTGCACAATCTGCAGTCAAAGAAAATGCTGACCTGATTATCGACTATTTGTCCCAACTATCCGTTGACTATGTCTTTGGTATCCCAGGTGGAGCAATTGAACCACTGTACAATGCATTAGCGCGTAGCCAACGATCAGGCGGACCACAACCCATTGTTGCCAGGCATGAAGCTGGAGCTGCTTTCATGGCTGATGGCTATGCTCGAGAAAGTGGGAAGCTTGGTGTTTGTTGTGCGACCACAGGGCCTGGAACCACTAATTTAATCACCGGTGTCGCATGTGCCTACTCAGACAGCACACCCATGCTTGTGATCACCGCACAAACCTCCATAGCGACCTTTGGTAGAGGTGCTTTACAAGAAAGTTCTTCTACAGGTATTGATACGGTCGCAATGCTTGAGCACTGCACGCGCTTTAGCACGCTTGTCTCCCATGCTGATCAACTACCTTATAAACTACTCACCGCAATTACCTATGCGTTTGGCAACACCCCAGGACCCGTGCACTTAAGCATTCCTGTGGATATTTTGCGTGCTCCAGTTAATCAAAAACCTAATATTCGCCAATTGGTTTCTCTGCAAAATCAAATTATTCAACCTGACCCCAACAGTATCAAGCAACTGGCAACTTTGCTTAAAAATACAAAAAAAGCGGTTTTTGTATTGGGAAAAGGCGCACAGGATGCAGTTCCTGAGATCTTAGCCTTCGCCGAGCAAAAAAATTGGCCATTGGTTACTACCCCGATGGGGAAAGGTCTGGTTTCATCCTACCATCCACTTTTTAAAGGTGTGTTTGGTTGGGGAGGTCATCAAAGTGCAGTTGATGCACTCAAACTCAAACAAGCTGATCTCATTATTGCTGTGGGCACAGTGCTTGATGAGGGTGGAACTTGTGGTTGGGATCAAGAAACCATTTTTTCAGAACGTTTAATTCACATTGATGCAAACAGCTCACATTTGAGTCGATCACCAATGGCCCAAATGCACATTCATGCCACACCAAAATTGGTCTTTGAAGGATTAATCAAAAAGCATAAATTTAGTAAAAAATCTCAACTTGTCTCACCAAAAACCTCAGGGTTTCCTCAACAAGTCAGCTTGCTTAATAAGAACAGATGTCATCTTGTTGCCGAAAAAATTAAGCCGCAATTTTTAATTTGGCATTTATGCCAACAGTTGCCTGACAACACATCCGTTGTCACCGACAGCGGCAACTGTTTTCTGTGGGGAATTCACTACTGGATGCATCGCGCACAAGCAAAATATAAAAATCTTTTCTTGATTGATATGGGAATTGGCGCAGCACTTGCTGATCGAAATACTCCCCGCATTTGCTTGACCGGTGATGGGTCGATGCTGATGAATGGCAACGAAATCACCGTTGCTCAGCAACATGGTCTCAATGTCATTTTCATCATTCTCAATGACCATGCACTAGGCATGGTAAAGCATGGCCAACGTCAAGCTAAGGCAGAAGCCATTGGATTTGATTTACCCAAAATTAACTTTGCACAATTTGCTAACACAATGGGAATTGTCGGCTACCGAATTGAATCTGTTAACGATTTAGTGGACCTTGACCTGCAAGAACTGCTGGCAATCAATGGCCCTGTTGTGCTCGACATTGTCATCGATGGTGAAGAAACACCTCCTATGGACATGCGACTCAAAGTGCTTGGAACGTTAAACAACTAATATTAAATGGGCATTGCCTGCAACTTGCCCTGTGATCGATTTGAGTCAAGTATCAATCTGACTGATTTTTTATCTCAAGCAATGTCTGTCAACCAAAGTAAAACCTATAACACTTTGATAACAGCACTTGATCAAATTGACTAATTGATATTTTTATTATAGAACCAACAAGGATGCCAGTGAAAAAACCAGATCAAACCGACGTTATTCATAGCTATATTTGGGAAGAAAAACCTGAAGCGAATAATCCGTTTGCTGCAGAAAAATGCTTTTGTTTTGGTTACGATGTCTATGAGGATATCTTGCCAAATGCTTCCTGGATTGACTATTTATGGCTGCTATTCAAAGGTGAAAAACCAACCGCAGCACAATCAAAACTATTGGAAAAACTCGCCATTGCCATTGCCAACCCAGGACCTCGAGAAGCCAGTGTGATGGCATCAATGAATGGTGGCGTTGGCGGATCAACATGGGCTGCTTGTTTAACAGCAGCGCTTGCTGTTGGTGCAGGCCAGCTTGGTGGTGCACATGAGGTCTATCGAGCCATGCAATATTGGACGGAAAATCAGTGCTCACTGTCAGCCTGGCGTGACATGATCACCAACCCACCAGTTGAAGAATATTGTGACATTTGGCCCGCCATGGAGCATATTCCCGGATTTGACCCACATGGCGTGACCTGCCCCAAACCCATTCAACAAACCTTGGCATTACTTGCTTCATTAAGTCCTGGCAAGCATTTGCCATGGCTGCTGGCAAATCAATCTGTCCTTGAAGAAACAGCTGGCTATCCGCTATCTATGACAGGTGTAGCAGCATGTGCTTTTACTGATCTGGACATGACAACAGATCAAGCAGAATTATTATTTTTATTCTTGCGATTGCCAGGTGCTGCAGTTCATGCCATCGAACAAAACAAAATGGGGTTTAAAAAATTTCCTTTTTTTCAAGATGCACTGATTTTGACAAATGATCCAGGACCTAAAGATTAACTAGAATAGGCAATTGAATTTATGAGCTTACAAGACCTCTTTGACAATGAAGATAGAATAATTACGAAGATGGGTGCAAGTTTTTTGGGAGAAAGAGTGGTTTTTCGTGGTAAAGATCTGCATCATGATTTAAAAGATCTCTCATGGTTTGAATTGTTTTTATACAGTATCACCGGGCGATTTTTTTCCGAGAAAGAACTTAAACTGCTAAATTTTCTTTGGGTGACAACAAGTTATCCAGACCCCAGGTTATGGCCAAACCGAGTTATGGCAATAGCGGCAGCAGCCAGATCAACAGCCACCCTTGCACTCAGTTCGTCAATAGCCATCTCTGAAGCAACCTACTATGGCAGAAGAGCTGACAAAAAAACTATCGATTTTTTCATACAGATTAATAAGTTATATCAATCTAATCCAGATAAACTGCAAGATTTTGTGTTTCAAAAAATCAAAGCTCAAAGGATGATGCTTGGCTATGGGAGACCAGTTGGCGAAGAAGATGAACGTATTCCTCATGTCAAAAAATTTATTACCAAAAACAATATAGAGCTTGGCAAATACACGCAACTTGCCTTTAAAATAGAAAAAATCATAAACCAGAGATATCGAATGACTATAAATATGGCAGGAATTTCGGCGGCACTTGTTGCGGATATGGGATTCTCACCTATTGAATACCACCTATTTACTTCTCCAGTTTTTATTGCTGGCAGCTCTCCGTGTTTCATTGACTCATATAACAAACCTGAAGGCTGTTTCTTGCCGATGCGTTGTGAGAAAATTATCTCCAAAGACCACAAATATAGAGCTTGGTAGGTAATTACAAAAAAGCCACGCAGAACAAATAACAAGCAAGCTTTATTATTTAATATTCTGTACTAAAATACATATTTAATGGTAGTCTCAATCAATGAGCTATATCTAAAATCACGAACATGGATGTTATATTTATGAACATGAAATGTAATGATCTAAAAATAGAAAAAATCGCATCAAAAGGGCTCTTATTTACAACTTTACTAACTTACTCTGTTTTCGCATCAAGCGCGTCAACCACAGAAGAAGAAAGCTTAAAAAGTATCTACGGGGACGAAGAGTATATTAGTATTGCAACTGGCTACAAACAGTCCATTCAAGAAGCACCTGCCGTTACAAGTATAATAACTGAACAAGATATACGAAATTCGGGAGCTACAGATGTTGATGAGCTTTTAGAAACGGTTGCGGGTTTGCATGTAGCTAGAAATGTCGCTGCTAACAACCCAATTTATACCATTAGAGGTATTTATTCAGAATTTAATCAACAAGTGCTTGTTCTAGTGAATGGAATTCCTGTCACAAATGTATACGGTGGTGATCGCGGAAAAATCTGGGCTGGAATGCCAGTACATAGTATTGATCGAATTGAAATTATTCGCGGACCAGGGTCGTCTGTTTATGGTGCTGATGCCTTTTCAGGTGTAATCAATATCATAATAAAAAATTATGACTCTATTGCGAATAATGAAATTGGTTTCAAACTGGGTTCTTTTGATACACAAGAGTTATGGTGGATCCAAAAATTTGCACTCGGCGATCTTAAAGCTGCCCTTACATTAGAGTATTCAAATACAGATGGCTATAAAAAAGCTATTGAGACTGATTTACAGTCTACATTTGACGCTTTATTTGGTTCAAATGCATCTCTCGCACCAGGCAGTATCAACACCGGCAGAGAATTAATAGATTCGAGAATAGATCTTAACTATAAAAATCTCACGCTCAGACTAGGTTATCAAGGGAGGTTCAATGTAGAAACTGGAGCCGGGGTCTCTTCTTCTCTTGACCCTGATGGCGAACTCAATGCATATAGGTTCTCTACAGACTTAACGTATGAGTATCAAGCTGAAAGCTCAAATTGGGGAAATATCAGCCAATTAAGCTTTTTTGAAACATCTGAAAAGTTCCAAACTAACTTAAGTCCTCCAATGTCACTAGTATCCTTTGGTGGTCCTCCACAATTTTTTGCGGAGGGAGTTATTGGTAATCCTCAATACAAAGAAAATCACTACAGAGGTAACACAATATTTTCTTATACTAAATTTAACAAGCATAGAATTCGGTTTGGTGCTGGGTTTTCTATTAGCCGATTAAGAGACATAAAAGAAACAAAAAACTTTGACCCATTAGGAAATCCTTTAGGCGGTTTGATTGATGTTACAGACAATGAAAAGCTTGTATTCATACTTCCCCAGAAAAGAGAACTCTATTATGGGTTTATACAAGATGAATGGAATTTCTCACCTGATTGGAGTCTTACAACAGGAATCAGGTATGACCGTTATTCGGATTTTGGACAAACGATTAACCCAAGGCTCGCGCTCGTTTGGCAAACCTCACACAATTTAACCACAAAATTACTATATGGCAGGGCCTTTAGAGCGCCATCATTTGCTGGATCATTTCTTTTAAATAACCCAGTAGTTATTGGAAACCCTGATCTCGATCCAGAGACAATTGACACTATTGAGTTTGTTGTAAATCATCAACCATTAAAGAATTTGGACGTTAGTTTAAACGTATTTGCCTACGAAATGAAAGATATTATCCGAGGAGTGCCTGAACCTGCTCCTTCAACAAAGCAATCTGCACAAAACACCGGACGCCAAGTCGGCTACGGCTTTGAAACCGAAGCACATTGGCAAGCACGAGATGACCTTACTCTGATTGGTCACTATGCGTTTCAACGCTCAACGGATGAATCAACTGATACAGATGCTGGCAATGCACCGCATCATCAAGTCTATCTTCGTGGTGAGTGGCAATTTCATCGGGATTGGCAACTGACCTCGCAAGTCAAATGGATCAGTGAACGCAAACGAGCCAAAGGTGACGCCCGAAGTGATCTAGAGGGCTATGCCACGGTAGATTTAAGCCTGCGTTATGGCAACGAATCAAATCCTTGGTCTGCTGCGCTAACTGTTCGCAACTTATTTGATGTCGATGCACGTGAACCCACCGTCTCACCTGGACTGATTCCCGATGACATCCCCTTGGCAGGTGTTGGTGTTTATGGCGAGGTTGAATTCCGATTTTGATCAGAACGATAAAAATTAAGTCTCATCGCAAGGTTGGGCAACTCTCACGAAGAAATTGAGAATTGCTCAACACCACCTCACCATTCAAATCACACAGTGCAACGTGTACCACACCAAAAAGACCAACTGAGCATCATCATTCCTATTTCCATAAAAAACTTGAAGGCTTTGCTGAAAAAGTTTCAGTACATTCTATAAAAAGTGTATGCCTGTAAGCCACTAGCCACAGCTTTGTAGGATATATCTGCTTTTTAGTGTAAATGGTTTGAAAAATGGTCATATAAACGCGAGGACTCTACCAAAGCTATCTGGGTTTAGATATATTTCCTTCAAGCCTACTCCAAAACTTTTTTATGTGGCGTTTCATGAAACGTAAATGCTTTTAGATAACAATAAGGACATAATCATGTATCGATTTTTTTGGATCATATTGACAATCAATCTGTTTGCTTGCCAAGCAATTTCTGAAACACAACCACAACTAACAAATTCAAATGAAAAGCTGTTAGCATTAAAGCTTCCACCTATAGAAGAGCTACAAACCATTTGTCATGAACTCGCAACATTAAACTCTGATGCTAGGAGAATTTATGGTGATACAAGCGATGTAAGTGATATCAATAATGATGGAATAGATGAAGTAATTGAAAATTGTTATGGAGGAAATATGCATGTTCCTTGCGTTAATTTTAAATTACCAAATGGTGACTCTTTGCAAGAAAATCCAATTGATTATGAGTGGAAAACATTTTGGACGTATGGTTTGAAAATTTTTAGAAAGAATGAGCGTGTTTATAGCTTTCATTCGTATGATGATCATTTTCAAAAACCCGCCTATCTTTCCTATATGACGCCAGAAAACAAAGAATATGTGGTATGTGAGTTTGAAAATAAAATGGTGAATGAGTTTGTGCCAAATCCTGGTGTGCCAAATAGTCGTGAATTGTGCAATGCAATTCATGACAAAGATGATTCAAAAATTAGTGACGTTAAATTGACACAAAAGCCAATACTAAGTCGTAAAGAGATAAAGAAAATGGGACGCTATGAAACTGGATTGCTAGCTCAAGGCTTTCTTGATTACGATAATGATGGAATTGAGAATTATCTGGGTGAACTTGAGTATGCCAGTGGAGCAGGAAGAGGTTGTGATTTTAATTATTTTGATGAATTAGATCAGGATAGCTCTAAGCTTATGGAAAATGAAAGCCAACAACTGTTGCTTAAAATGCAAGGTGTTAACCTTGCTGCTCGCCATCCAAACTGTGGCGGTATGAATAATCGTTTTATTCAATTTAATGGCCAAAATTTTCACGAGCTAAACACAGACAAAATTCACAAGATTTCTTTTATAAAAAAGAAAGAAATTATAGATGCTTGTTCCGTGAATAAATCAATCATTACTACGGTGAAAAATTATGTAAGGTTTGGTGAATAAATAATCATTAACTTTTCCACTTGTATTAATTCAATATTAAAAACTCATTTTAGGTGAAAACTAATGCCAATTAATCCGAGGCCTTTTTCTGATGACCCACAAGTTTTTAAAGATAAAGTATTTGATCTGTTGAGATCATCTGAGGGAACTTCCAGTGCATTGCCTTATGAAGGAGTGATTCATAATGATGGCATTGGTGTACCAACGGTGGGTTATGGCTATGCTATGGTAATTAAAGGCTATGACGCCCAATCAAACTCAACGGTATGGAAAGTAAAGTCAGAGTTAGAACAGGATTTCCAGCAGTTAGGCATAACCATTACAGAAGACAATGATCAAGTGCTAAATAGTATCGCAAATACACTGAATAATGGTAACCAAACCCAAGCAATCCAATTAATCACCGAGTTAGATAACAATGTCGCTAATCTGACAGAGGCACAAGCCAGAGACTTGGCGGACATTGAAACCGATCGCGCAATGGGTAGTGTCAAAGCGCGATTTATAAAATATCTAGGTCAAGAGACTGGCAATGATCTTTACAATCATCTGCAAGGCAGTCAAGAAATGTTGGCGCTAACGCACATGTCTTATAATAGTCCAAGTACCATTGGCCCTAATTTGACGAATGCATTAAATGATGGGAATCGTGCTAAAGCATGGTATGAAATTCGCTATAACACCAACCCAGACTCCCCAGTACAAGATGGCTTAGCTAAGCGTCGGTATTTGGAAAGTGAAATTATCGGCTTAAGAGACGGCAGCGCTAATCAGATGGAGATGGATGAAGCGATGAATATCTATCAAACCTTCACCAATCATCGAGAGCATATTCTGGCCTATGAAGATCGCTTCAGCATTCAAGTAAACAAGGCCAATAATGATTATGATTTTAATCAAATTGAAGTCATTGATCGCGTGCAAAACTTGAAAGATAGTTTGGAGCCTGCCTATGAGAAAATCCAATCGATATATTTGAATAATTCCACAGACACAGTGGACTATCGAGATATTCAAATGGGTAATATCCAACAAAATACGTTAACAGGCACTCAACGTAATCAATTTGAATTAGGTGAAGGAGATCATCAGTCAGAGTTGTTGATTGGACAATCAGGAAATGACACGTTGCATGGCAAAGGCGGCAATGATGTGCTGGTGGGTGGTGATGGAGTAGACACGTATCAATTCTCAGGAACCTTTGGCCAAGACCGAGTGATTGATACCGATGGCCAAATTGATATTGATGGCTTTCATTTGCAAGGTAGCGCTCAATATCAACCAAACACCCAAAATTATCATTTAACCGTGCAAAATCAAGCTGGTGAGACCGCTGAATTTAGAATTGAACAAATTAATCAAGATGTGCAAATCAGTCGTGTCAGTGAAGGAGATAATCCAGCCAATACGGTGTTGCTACGTAATGTAGAACTGAATGATCAAACGGCCAAATTTGGCATCACGGTGGATCAGGTAGTGGAAACCACCAGCGACGTGAATACAAAATCAAATTTAACACCATTTCAAGCTCAGTTTATGACTGAATGTGAAGCTGATGACATCGTTATGGATGCAGAATCAGCGGCTATATTTGAAAAAATCATACAAGAAGAACAACATGAAATGCATGCTGATCTAGCTTTGAAGAAAAATCATTATATTGAGACTGGGTAAATAGTATTCGTGAAAATCTGCTTTAATCAATCACCATTTGAAACCTGATAATATTCTTTGAATACTGTTGGCAGATGTTGGCCGTTTATGGTGAGGCTGAACTCCGATTTTGATCAGAACAATAAGAAACTTCACCACATTAACCATCACACTGTCAGTTTTTCCGTAGATCAACTATGTTTCAAATTTAAATCATTATTGTAAAAACCTCTCATTTTTGCATTGACTATTACTCTCTCATAAAATTGCTTCAGTTCAAATATAAATTCAGACGCATACAATCCAGACTAATAACACTTTCTGGGCAACCTTTTGACACCAACTCAGAAAAATCAATCTCTTTGCAGCTAATACCACCCAAACTTGTGCAATGATGAAAATAATGGCAGGATTAGCGCATTCATGACACACAGGAATTATTTATGACAAACTCTTCAGAAAAATAAACTGACACCGCTGATTTACAACAAACTCAGCTAAGCTGCATGAATCGGCTTTTTGACATGATCAGCAGTGTTTACCTATTAAAAGTTCTACAAATTGCCACCAAACTGCGCATTCCTGATTTGTTACAAAAAGGACCTCTCTCCTTCAATGAGCTGGCCAAATCCACTCAATCTCATCCAGAAAGCCTATATCGAATTCTCCGTTTTTTGGCAAACAATGAGTTTTTTCAAGAACTTCCTGGCAAAATATTTCGCCAAAGTGCCTTTTCTGAACTGTTAATTTCATCCAGCGAGGCATCACTTGCACCATTTGCTGAGCGTGAAACACTCGATGAATGGATTTGGCGCTCAATTCAACAGCTTCCTGAGACTGTTCAAACAGGTAAAGCAGCTTTTCCTCTTGCGCACGATGACTTGACGCTTTGGGAGTATTTTCAAACCATAAACCCGACAGCCGGAAAGAATTTTGCCAATGAAATTGACTTGATTTCTCAGGGTTCAAATCTAGCTATCCAGCAATATGATTTTTCAAACGAGAAATGCATTATTGATCTGGGTGGCTCAACCGGCAGCCTACTTTTTAATATTTTAAAAAACCATACCCAATTAACAGGTGTTCTGTTTGATTTACCAGAAACCACACAATTTGCGAATGTTCCAGATGAGCTGAATGACAGAACACAAGTTATCAGTGGTAACTTTTTGGAATCTGTTCCGAGTAATGTTGATGTGTATCTGCTTCGTTATATTTTGCATGATTGGGACGATACAAGCTGTATATCTATTCTATCAAATTGTCAAAAAGCCTCGCCCAAAGCAAAAATCCTGATCATTGAATCTGTATTGGAAGAAAATAATAATCATCCTTTCTCACTACTCTTGGATATTTGGATGCTCATGCTATTCCAAGGAGCAAAAGAGCGCACGCGAACGGAATATGAGATGCTATTGCACGAAAGTGGCTATCAAATTCAACAGATTATCGAGACCGGATCACCTATTCGAATTATTGAAGCCATTCCAAAAAGTTAACCACTAAACAGTTATTTTGGCATTGCAAATTATATTGAGAGCCTTACAACACTGACTAATGTGGGAGAAATTACAACTAATAGCCAGCTATTGATCAGCTTCACCTCAAAAATACAGGGCTTTTTAACTATTTTTTATCGTTGTAGCTTTATTGCAACGTTTCATGTTCTCATGTTACTCAACGTTGTAACGTTAATATTTTTTGAGAAGACCGCCAAAACAACTGGATTTTGAAAAACCTATTGGCAACGATACATTTCACATCAACAAAAATCCGGCCCATCAATGAATTGAAAGACTGTAATTCCTTCGTTACCGAACCATTAAATAAAGAAGCGTATACTAGAAAACACCATAAAGGAAAGTGAGGCGAGTAAATAAATAATTTGTCGTACTTGAAAAATTGGGTTGGACTTGAAATTAACTACGATGATTTATCAATGATATCTGTGGAAAGAAGCCAAGATGCCATCCACTCATGGACAGCCTCATTGGCTC